>NZ_ATXH01000003.1 GCF_000421585.1 Thermodesulfatator atlanticus DSM 21156 | reverse complement strand
CACGTCGAAGAAATTTGTATCAGAGATGAAGAATCTTCAGATAAAGCAAATATTGACGAGTTATAGTAATCCAAAAGGGAATGCGGAGACAGAACGGATGATAAGAACGATAAAAGAGGAATTGATATGGATTTCGGAATTTAGGAATTTAATAGAGGCAAAGGACAGAATTGGAGATTGGATAAGGCGATACAATCGTGAGTATGTGCATTCAGCGCTGAGCTATATGAGCCCAGAGAAATTTGAGGCAAGATATTATGAGGGAAGATACAGGGAGGCAGCTTAAATGATGTCTCCTCAAGATGAGGCCCAAAAGTGTCCGGTATTTTGGGTAGCACTACAATTTTGTGTTTCCTTTGAAATATAAAAGAGAGGTGCCCCTTTCTCATCTCTTATCCGGAACTTAAGGCTAAGAGTTGACAAAAGCTTAACTCATGGCTATAGATTTGTCGGGATCGGGACGCAGCGGGACGTAGCGCAGCCTGGCAGCGCACCTGCTTGGGGTGTAGGGGGTCGGCGGTTCAAATCCGCCCGTCCCGACCATTTAGTTTTATTTTTTTTAGTTTTATTTTTTACCTAGTTGATAAAGGCTCCTAGGATACCATCTGGGGGCCTTAATTTTTTAAATGAACCGGGCTCTAAGCCTGGGGGGAGGTGAAAAATGCGCGCTCCTACTCCAATCTGCCAGATTGACAGAATTCCCGCCCAGGAGGCCCCAAAGGCCAAAGAAACTGGATTCATTTCTACCCATCTCTTGGTAGAAATGTGGCAAGCTCCCTTTGCGGTTTTAGCGGATGCCAAGGAAGTAGAACAAGCGCTCCGGTACGGCGGATGTGGTTCTTATCGTGCAGATGAAGGGGAAGTTATCAGCTATCAGTTCTCTCCTTACGGAGTCTCAGCCAAAGCTACTTTCGGCGATGCCCACATTTTCATTCATACCTGGCCTGAAAACGGCTATGCTGCCATTGATATTTTTGCAGGCAGCCACGACGAAGCTTACGAAATTTTTGAACGCCTAAAAGAGGCTTTTAAGCCTCATTATGTTCACGCCCTTGAAATGAAAAGAGGACAACTCGTGGAAATGGAGGAAACTTGACTCGCTACTGGTGGTTTGAAAAAATCACGCCGCATTATTCGCACGGGTATCACGTTATCCCCATTTACGAAAAGCGCACCCCTTATCAGCACCTCTTAATTTACAAAAATCCTCTCTGGGGGCGCTTTCTTGTCCTTGACGGGATAACGCAGTTTACCGAAAAGGACGAATTTATCTATCACGAGACTATCGTCTTCTGTGCGGCAACGGCTCAAGAAGCTCCTCCTAAAAAAGTCCTTGTTATTGGAGGAGGAGACGGAGGCGTAGTCCGAGAACTTCAGCGCATCCCAAGTATAGAATCAATTCTTCAGTTAGAGATCGACCAGGACGTATTTAATGCTTGCCAAAAATACTTGCGTGAAATCGCAGGAGACTACGAAGACCCTCGGGTTGAATTCCGTATTGCTGATGGCGCCCGATTTGTCGCAGAATCACCTGAAGAGGTATTTGATCTTGTTATTATAGATTGTACCGACCCTATAGGCCCCGCGGTGGTCCTCTATACCGAAGAGTTCTATCGGAACGTAGCTAAGGTCTTAAAACCAAGCGGACGCTTTATTCAGCAGGCAAGCATCCCGCGCTTTTTCCCAAAAACACTTCCCATGGCTTACCATCGCGCCCAAAAAGCCTTTCCCGTTGTGGAGGTTTTACGCGCTCCTGTTCCGTGTTACGGAGATGAAATCGCCTTTATCCTGGGAAGCAAAAAAGACTCTGCCCGAGTTCCTCGGTGGACACATAAGGGTAAGTTTTACAATCCCGAAGTGCACCAGGCCTGTTTTGCAATACCTTCCTGGTGGGAAGAACTTATCAACGATTATTCTGAAATTGACTAGAGGAGCTCCCTGGACCTTCTTTCAGGAAGCTCCTCTAATTTTTATGTAAACACATTTATTGAGACCTTTGCAAAAGACCAGTCCGTTTCGGAATCCGCTCCTATTGCAACTTTTAGATAGAAATGCCTGCCTTTTCGGCATCTTTGACAAAACGTTCAAGCCCTATATCCGTCAAAGGGTGCTTGTACATTTGTTTGATGACCTTGAAAGGGATCGTAGCAATATCCACCCCCAAAGCAGCACAACGACGGACGTGATCCACATGGCGAATGCTTGCTGCGATAATCTCCGTTTCAAAACCATAAAATTGATAAATATCGACTATCTCTTCCACCACTTGAAGGCCATCGTAAGAAATGTCATCGATTCGACCGATAAAAGGGGAAACGTAAGTAGCTCCTACCTTGGCTGCTAAAAGGGCCTGAAGTGGAGAGAAAACAAGTGTTACGTTTGTTTTTACGTTTGCTCCTTCGCGATGCAACTCAGAAATGGCCCGTAAGCCATCTTCGGTACAAGGAATTTTGACAACAACATTTTTGCCAAGCTCGGCTAGTTCTTTGGCCTCACGCTTCATACCTTCGCAATCAGTGGCTACTACCTCTACGGACACCGGCTTATCAGGGACTTCTTTAAGAATCTCTGAAATAGCCTCTTTCCATGGCTTGCCAGTTTTGGAAACAAGGGTGGGGTTTGTTGTCACTCCGTCAAGGATTCCCAATTTTTTTACCTCTAAAATCTCTTCGAGCACAGCGGTATCAACAAAAATTTTCATTTTAAGCCTCCTTCTTTTGGTTTATGAGAGCCCTTACTTTTAAGCGCAGACCCTGTAGTTTGATAAAACCTTCAGCGTCCTTTTGGTTATAAAGGGTGTCAGCCTCAAAAGTGGCAAGCTCTTTGAGATAAAGGGATTTTGGGCTTTTACGCCCTACCACCATGGCATTTCCCTTATAGAGTTTAAGCCTCACGTCTCCGGTGACATTTTTTTGGGTTTCGTCTATAAAGGCCTTCATGGCTTCCATTTCAGGGGCATACCAAAAGCCATAATAAATCATCTCGGCAAAGCGAGGTATAAGGCTGTCACGCAAGTGCATGACCTCACGATCCATAGTCAGATGTTCCAGAGCGCGATGGGCTAGGTGAAGCAGGGTACCACCAGGTGTTTCATAAACCCCTCTGCTTTTAATACCTACAAACCGGTTTTCAACCATATCCACGCGCCCTATACCGTGTTTGCCGGCAATTGCGTTCAGACGGGCAAGCATCGTAGCAGGGGAAAACTCCTCCCCATTTATTGCTTTAGGAACGCCTTCTTCAAAAGAAATTTCAATGTATTCCGGGGTATCAGGTGCGGCCTCCGGTGAAACAGTCATCTGGAACATGTCTTCTGGGGGTTCTTGCCAAGGGTCTTCGAGGATTCCTCCTTCATAGCTTGTGTGGAAAAGGTTGGCATCAATGGAATAAGGTTTCTCTTTAGTCACTGGCACAGGGATGCCATGTTTTTGGGCAAAGGCAATAAGGTCTTCGCGGCCTTTAAATTCCCATTCACGCCACGGGGCAAT
Organism: Thermodesulfatator atlanticus DSM 21156; assembly: GCF_000421585.1. Classification (NCBI taxonomy): domain Bacteria; kingdom Pseudomonadati; phylum Thermodesulfobacteriota; class Thermodesulfobacteria; order Thermodesulfobacteriales; family Thermodesulfatatoraceae; genus Thermodesulfatator; species Thermodesulfatator atlanticus. Next base: position 129,045 of record NZ_ATXH01000003.1, on the reverse strand, counting down.
AATCTTTACATCCGGAGCAAGGGCCATATAAGTAAGCTCAAAACGGACCTGATCATTACCTTTGCCAGTGGCACCGTGAGCAACGGCATCTGCTCCGTATTCTTTAGCAATTTTTACCTGCTCTTTGGCAATAAGGGGACGTGCCAAAGAAGTCCCTAAAAGGTATCCCCCTTCATAAATGGCATTTGCCTTAATCGCAGGGAAAACAAAATCTCTTACAAATTCTTCGCGCAGGTCTCTAATGATTACCTCTTCGGCCCCGGTGGCAAGGCCTTTTTCTCTCACCGCATCCCAATCTTCTTCCTGTCCAATATTGGCACAATAAGCTATTACCGGGCAGTTGTAGGTTTCTTTAAGCCATTTGAGAATAATAGAGGTGTCAAGACCTCCCGAATAAGCCAGGACAATCTTTTTAGGCTTCATGAATACCTCCTTTTAAGTAGAAGCAGCAAGCGCTTTATTTTTGTCAATTGTGAGCGCCGCCCTCCCTTTTATGCGAGCAAACTTAGTAAACAAAGCAATTTTAGGAAACGCAAGCAGCCAAGGGAGTCTAGAGCTCGCACAAGCGTAAATGTCACCTTACGAACACGCCTTATCGAGTAAAATGCTCCCCTTAATGACTTTGCCAGTGAATATAGACCAATTCTCCCATTATTTCAGCACGAAGTTAGACTTTGTTTTTAAAAATATGATATTGAATGGGTGTTTTTTTCTGCTAAAGTCCCTTTTGGGAGGTTTTATGGTGGACAAACAAGAAATCTTAGCAGCAATTTCTCCAGACATTGCCCAAATAGAAGAAACTCTTCAAAAGAATTTTTCCTCATACGTTCCTTTTATCAATGAAGTAAGCAAACACATCCTTTTTGCAGGTGGCAAACGTTTGCGTCCCTTGTTAATGGTCCTGACAGCCCGTCTTTGTGGTGCGAACATTACCCCTCAAACCTACCGTCTCTCGGTCCTTTTTGAATACCTTCACGCAGCCACCCTTCTTCACGATGACGTAGTAGACGAAGCCAAATTCAGGAGAGGGCGCAAAGCAGCCCATCATCTCTGGGGGAACCAAGCTGTTATACTTGTGGGAGATTTTCTTTATTCCCGAGCTATTCGCATTGCGGTTGAAGAAGGAAACATGGACGTATTAGACGTCATCTCTGAGACAACTACCCTGATGAGCGAAGGAGAAGTACTACAACTCATAAATCTCGACAACGTTGAACTTAATGAAGAAAAATACTTTGAGGTCATTTTTCGCAAGACCGCGGTTCTCATCTCCGCAGCATGTGAAGTAGGTGCCATCCACGCCACAGGCAACGGCTGGCAACGAAAAGCCCTTAAAGATTTTGGCACCTATCTAGGTTATGCCTTTCAAATTACTGATGATCTTCTTGATTACGAAGGCGCAAGCGAAGAGACCGGAAAAGATATAGGCACAGATTTTAAAGAAGGAAAGGTCACTCTTCCCTTCATCTTAGGCGCGCAAAAAGCCTCTCCCGAAGACCGCAAAGAGCTTATCTCGCTTCTCAAGGAAAAAGAACCTACTTATGAGAATTTCCAAAAAGCTTACAATTTGCTAAAAAAATATGAGGCCTTTTCCGCCACCAGAGAAAAGGCGAAGCTTTACATTGAAAAGGCCCTTAAAGAACTAGAAAGATTTGAGCCATCACCAACAAAAGACTTATTAGCGAGTATCGCACACTATGTCTTAATTCGCAGAAAATAAACAGGAGGGCAGGATGAAAAAGCTATTGTCTTTTTTGGTGGCTTTTTTTCTTTTTGTTTCTTTTGCAAAAGCTTCAGAAAAAGAGCCTATTAAAATCGGCGCTCTTTTCGCTTTATCTGGCCCAGCTGCTTTCATTGGCACTCCCACCAAGCTGGTAGCAGAAATGGCCGTTTCAGAAATAAACAAAAACGGCGGCATAAATGGCCGCCCTATCAAGTTGATTATGGCAGATACAGAGGGCGACCCCACCAAAGCTGTTATGGCCGTTAAAAAACTTATCGAAGTTGACAAAGTAGTTGCCCTTATTGGTCCTACACGCACGGGAACAGGCATGGCCATTAAGCCGATTGTTGAAAGAGCTCGTGTTCCCATCGTCATGACCGTGGGAGGGGACCCGGTAATCATGGAAGGTGGAAGATTTGGCACGGCAAGATTTATTTTTAAGGCCCCTCAGCGCTCCTCCACCGCGGTGAAAAAAATCTATATTTACCTTCAACAAAAGGGACTCAAACGAATCGCCATTCTCACGGCCTCTGACGGTTTTGGCCAGGATGGCAAACGCTGGCTAAAAAAACTTGCGCCGTCATATGGGTTAAAGATCGTCGCAGAAGAAAGCTTTAACCCTACTGATAATGATATGAGTGGGCAGCTTCGTCGCCTGATGACTAAAAAACCTGACGTCATAATATGTTGGACCATTGGCCCTGCAGGAGCTACTGTTGCTAAAGACGTAAAACGGCTGGGAATTAAAGTCCCACTTTTTCAGTGCCATGGACTCCCTGACCCCAAATACATCGAACTTGCAGGCCCCGCGGCAGAAGGCAACCTCATGCCCTCCACCAAACTTATGGCCTGGAAAGAACTCCCCGACTCGGATCCCCAAAAACCTGTTATCGCTCACTTCGTCAAACTTTATGAAGAAGTCTATGACCTTGACCGTAAGTTTCCTATAAACACTCACTCAGGTTACGCCTGGGATGCTATAAACCTTTTAGTAAGGGCTATCAAAAAAGCTGGCACCAACCGCGAAGGCATAAGAGACGAACTTGAAAAAATTAACGGTTACGTAGGGGTGTCTGGCATTTATCGCATGAGTCCCAAGGATCATTGCGGCCTTGATGTAGATTCCATGATCATTGTGAAAATCGTAAATAGACAATGGAAACTGGAAGCGTATTAAAATTATTAGTTTTTGATTGTGACGGGGTGCTCTTTGACTCTCGAGAAGCAAACCGTGCTTATTACAATGCTATTTGCCAAGCTTTGGGGAGAGCGCCCCTTACTGAAGAAGAATTTCGTGTAGTTCATATGCAAACAGCGGAAAACTCTGTCCGCTATCTTTTTAGACATCACCCTGAACTCATAGACAAAGCTTTAGCATATCAAAAAACTTTGAATTATGAAAATTTCATTCATTTAATGAAACCTGAGCCAGGGATTAGGGAACTAATAGCTGATATTCGTCCTCCAGTAAAAACTGCTATTTCTACCAACCGAACAACCACTATGGGAAGGCTCCTGGAAATCTTTGACTATGAAAAACTATTTGACCTAGTAGTTACAGCACTAGTTTCCCCAAAACCCAAACCACATCCCGAAGCTCTCAAAATGATACTTGATCACTTCCAGGTTAAGCCTGAAGAGACGCTTTACGTGGGAGATACAGCAATCGATTATGAGCTTACGAAGTCTTTAGGGGTCCCTTTGGTAGCCTTTAAAAACCCTGATCTTAATGCTCAATATCATGTAAAAAGCTTTCAGGAGTTACATAAATTATTAAAAGAGCACTTTCATGTTTAAGAGACTTATAATCTCTTTTACTATTTTATTCATTTTCATCTCCATCTATTTCGCCTATACGTCCATAACATTCACCTCAGAAATCTTAGATGACCTGGAAACTAAAAATGCTAAACGACTTGTGTATATTGTTTTAGACAAAAACAGCTTATTAGATGATAAAGCACTTATTAAACTCAAAAGCATCCTTGGAGGAGAAGTTTTTTTATATAACAAAGAAGGTGAAATTCTAATTTCAACCCTTAAAAAAGGAATCCCTGAAGAACTTAAAAAACTCACACATGAAGAAATAAAGCAGCTTTCCACGGGCCCTATAATAAAAAAACTTCAACTCCATGGCATGAAATATAGATTTATTATTTTCAAAGCCAACCTCTCTCCTGAAATTTCAACATATTTTGGCTTACTACTGCCTGCTATTACTGAAGAAAAAATCCAACGCAGCTTAATTACAGGTCTTATTTATACTTCCTTTGCTGGCCTTATGTTTATGCTCGTAGTTAGTTGGCTCCTCAGCAGATCCATAACACAGCCTCTAGAAGATTTAGTCGAAAATACAAAACAAATAGGAAAAGGAAATTGGTCTATCAAAATTAAAGAAAAAGGACCACCAGAAGTAAAAACACTAGCAAGAGCTCTTAATGAAATGTCAAAAGAAGTAAGAGACTACCAGCAACGACTAATTGAAGCGGAAAGGCTATCAACAGCAGCACAACTAGTAGCAAGCATTGCACACGAAATAAAAAATCCACTCACTAGCTTAAAACTGGCAGCTGAAATATTAACAGAGCTGACCAAAGACAATCAAATACTAGAAAAACGAGCAGAGCTCGTATTGAAAGAAACTATACGGCTCGAAAAAATTTTACAAAACATGCTTTCTAGAACTAAAAAGATAGAAATCGTCCGAAAAATAATAGATGTAAACCAAATAATAACAGAAGTCGTTGAAGTTGCTAAAACTCAATTCCAAGCTAAAAAACAAAAATTAGAATTAAAACTATCTAATGAACCCTTAAAGATTGCTGCAGACCCAGAAAAGATAAAACAAGTCCTGTGGAATCTGTTGAATAATGCCTGCGAAGCCACTCCTGAAAAAGGAAAAATTACCATAAAAACTTTATCTCAAAACGGTAATGTTGAAATATGGATCGAAGACTCAGGGCCTGGTATCCCTGAAGAAAAAATCAAAGATCTTTTTCGACCCTTTTATTCTACTAAACCAAATGGTACAGGACTGGGTCTTGCGGTAAGCAAACAAATAGTACTATTTCACGGAGGAGAACTGTTACTTGAAAATAAAGAAGGAGGGGGAGCAAGGGCTAGGATTGTCTTGCCGCGGTTAAAAGAATCTCAAGACTCAAACGACAAGCCTTCATAAAATCATCAAAAGGCAGATATTCTTCAGTAGAATGGACTTTTCTCATTCCTGTACCCAGGATAACACATGGAAAGCCTTGAGCGTTAAAAATATTTGCGTCTGAACCACCACCAGTAATAGTAAGACGCAAATGGTGCGATATTTTTTGAGCTGCTTCCATTGCAAGCTTAATCGCTTGATGCTCTTTAGGCACTGACATTAATGGATAATCTTGCCTTTTTTCATATTGGATACGCGGCCTATCTTGTTCCATTTTAGGGTAATTTTCTTCTACTTGTTGAAAATTGCTAAGTATATGCTTCCATTGCTTTTCAAGCTTTTCATGGCTATGGCTTCTTACTTCGCCTTCCAAAACAACTTCTTCAGGGACGATATTGGTGGCTTGACCACCTTTAATAAGACCTATGTTTGCTGTAGTCTCTGGATCAATCCTTCCCAGATTTATGCCTACAAGGGCTTGTGCTGCGAGTTTAATAGCATTTATCCCAGCCTCAGGATTAATCCCGGCATGTGCTGCCTTGCCAAGCACTTTTATCTTGAAGCGAATTGCTTCTGGAGCCTTGTTAATCAAGTCTTCAGGATCTTCGCTATCAAGGGCATAGCCAAAAGGTGCGTTAAGCAAAGAGTAATCAAGATACTTTGCTCCAAGCAAACCTATTTCTTCGCAAGTGGTGAAAACAAACTCCACAGGAATATCAAGGCCCTTTTCTTTCAAAATATGGGCGATCTCAAGCAAAATGGCTATGGCACTCTTATCGTCAGCACCAAGAATAGTTCTACCGTCAGTTCTAAAAACGTTATTCTCGAAAATGATCTTTGGCGAAGAGCATGGCTCAACTGTGTCCATATGAGCAGCAAAAAAAAGCAAAGGCCGCCTAGAAGGATTGATTTTCACAAAAAGATTATCTACTTCAGAGCCGGTTTTTGTTGAAGAATTGTCAAAAAGACACTTAGCACCTAGGCTTTCGAATTTTTCCTTGAGATAGCGTGCAAGCCGGCCTTCCTTACGAGAAGGGCTTTCAATGCTGGCTAATTCAAGAAAAAAAGTCTTTAATCTCTCGGTATTAATCATCTTTAATAACGAATCTCGAAATCAGTAAACTCACCGGTATAAGGCTCTTCGATTACTTCTACTTTCTCAACCCTGGCATGAGGAGAACCTTTGTGGCACCACCTTACCATGGCATCAACCGCTTCTTCATCTCCTTCGAAAACAGCCTCTACCCTTCCATCAGGCAAATTTCGCACCCAGCCTTTCACCCCGAGCTTATCAGCTTCTTCTTTGGTATAGGCTCTAAACCACACCCCTTGAACACGCCCAGATATATAAACATGCACCCGCTTCTTAGCCATAAAAGCCTCCCGAAGGCTTTTTCTTCGAAATTATCAATGGGAGCATCTAGTCAACATTCCTCTTCGGGATCCGTTCCCGTTTTTTGTTCCAAGAAAAAGGAACGGATCCCTAACAACGTCGAACTTTTAATGCTCACATTAATAAGACAAATCTTTAAAAATCACAAGAGAAAAGAAAAAGGGGAGGCCTTTAGCCTCCCCAAAAATTAGGAGGGGGATGGTTTTTAATCTGATTAGCCCATATCTTTGATAAGGTCAGTTAACATGGCATTAGCTATCTTCTTGGAATCTACCTGATACGTACCCGCTTCGATTTGTTCTTTAATGGCACGAATCTTTTCGGTTCGCACATCAGGGGTAGCCTTGAGGGCCTTCTCTACTTTTTGAATGTCTTTCGCTGTTTGAGAAAGCTCCACACGGTCCTGCTGTACAGGAGGTTTTTTGTTTTCAACAGCGGCCTTTTGTATCTCGCCTTGGGCTTGTTTAACTTGTTCGGTTTGGACGTTAAATTTCTGGTAAAGATTTTCTATTTTCATTTTTTATCAACTCCTTTCGCCTGCATTATTTTGGCGACGACCCTTTCTAAAAGCCGCGATTGTTCTTCTTCTGATATTTCTTCTATCTTCTCTTCACCTTTTTCGACATCTAAGACTTTAAACTTAAATTTTTTTTCAGGGATCTCAAGATCCTGTGCTTTTTCCTGATTTAAACGTCGCGCCAGGCGGGAAAGCATATTTTTCCCTTCTTCGGATATAGAAACCTTGTCATTTGAGAGACCTGGCCGTTGCCAGGAAATTTTCTTCCCTGCTTGACGATTATACGTCTTTAAAACATTATGTATTTGACGAAAGTGAATGTTCATGGCTTACAACCTCTCTCTATATCTCTTTTCGGGCAGGGAATGAGGGGAGCTTGAAAATTGTATATTTTTCCTACAAAGCTAGAAAACTATCCTGTCAAGAAGGCAGAACTAGTTAAAATTACCGAAAGGAAGCCTTTTACCCAGCAAAAACATTTCAAAAAAGCCCTTCCACCGCCTACCTTTACACTTTTTTGGGAAAACGGGATTAAAGCTTATCAAAAAATAAATGAAGGGACTCTTTTCCACCGAGGACTAATCATTGATAAAAAAATATGAACCCCGTCTTCATCTAGATATGATCTGTATGCTCGCACAATCTCGTTGTTACTTCCCTTAAGACCGCTTCGGCACTTCATGCCTTGCATTCAAATCGAGATCTTTGCAAAATTGTAGAAATCAGTATTGCAAGCCCAACTGCAAGGGATCCGTTTCCATTTTAGTTCCGGAAATGGAAACAATCCTAGAAAAGACCTTCTCAATTTGAATGTGACTTATCTCTGTTCTTAGTGATAATTTGCGTTGAGCAAAAACCTCAACTTTTAGGTTTCTCTTTGAAAAACATTTTTTGTATTATTATATAGCAGTACTAATTTTTCCTAAAATATCTATTATTTTTGACAAAAATATTATTTTGCCTTGCAAAGTTTTCCCTTTATCCGTATAAATAATGAGTAAATTAATAACTACGCAAAGAGGAGGTTTTTATGAAACGCGTCAAAAAATGGTTAGGAATGGCAGGCCTTGCTACACTTCTTTTGGTTCCCATTGGCTGCAACACTTGCCCTAAACAAGAAGACAAGGCTTTGATGCAGGAAGCTATCCAGGCTGCTCAGGAAGCTAAAGCTGCGGCTGCTCAATGCCAGAACCTTCAAGAAACCCTTGCTCGTATTGAAGCTGCAGCTCAACGTGCTGAAGCTGCTGCTCAAACCGCTACCATGGCGGCCCAGCGCGCTGATGCAGCTGCTAACCGCGCAGCTCAAGCCGCTGCTAAGGCAGATACTGCTGCCACCAAAATCGAACGTGTTTTTGAAAAAAGCCTAACCAAATAAATTTATCTGTTTGCTAGGGCATCCCTTATCTCTTTTATTTCTCCCACGAGATAGGGGATGCCGTCCTTTTTTTCTAAAACTTGTCTAACGTCTGCCCAGTAAAGGATTACCTTGGCCCTTTTATTTTCTTTTAACTTGTTTGCAAGACGCATAATTTCTTCAAAGGGTGAAGGCACTTTATTTTCAAAATCAGGAAAGGCTTGAAGATAAATTTTGCCGTCTTTTATGCCTAACTTAAAAGGCTCATAAATAATAAAAACAGGTGTCCCTACGGGCACCAACGGATATAAAGCCTCTATGTCCTCGGGATAAAGCCTCATGCATCCGTGACTCACCCTGCGTCCTATGCCCCACGGTTTGTTCGTCCCGTGGATCATATAAGCACCCCTTGAAAGATAAAGGGCCCGCGTGCCAAGAGGATTATCAGGCCCTGGGGGAACAACATCGGGAAGATCCGGCTCTTCTTCTTTTATTGATTTGGGAACATGCCAGGCAGGGTTTTTTCTTTTACGGATAATGGTATAAACACCAAGGTCTGTCAGCTTGCCATCCACACCAACACCAATAGGGGCCGTGTAAACGACATTTTTGCCGCCTTCGTTGCGAAAAAAATAAAGGCGCATTTCCGCAAGGTTCACCACCAGACCACTTTTTATGCTCGGCAAAACATACTCACTGGGGATCAAGACTTTTTTCCCTTTAGGGGGGATCCAGGGATCTATCTTTGGGTTTGCAAGACTGATCTGGTTATAACCCAGATCGTACCAGCGAGCGATATCAAGAAGGGTATCTTTTTCGCCCACTACGTGAGACTTAAGCTCCCCCACTACCGTTTGGTCTGGGCTCCATTCAAAACGCTCAAGAGCCAAGCAAATTCTAGGCAAAAAGCTGATACCTGCAAGCAGAAAAATGCTTAGCGTAAGGGTGGATTGAAATAGCCAAAACAAAGCCGAGGAAAGGCCCGGCTCAGTTTTTTTACTAAATTTTTTATCCCTAAACATTTCCCCGTAGATTTAAACCCAATTTTCTTTAAATACCAAATCGGATCAATGGCATGATTGCGCAACTGAATAAAATCAACTCCTAAAGACACCACTTCACAAAGGGCTTCGAACTCATCCTGCTCATCGGTAAGCCCGGGAAAAACAAAGAGATTAAGAGAAACAAACCCTCCCATTTTTTTCATCTGCTTTATGCTTTCTTTAACCTGAGAAAAGTTATATCCCCTTGGATTAAAGTACGCGTGGTAATAAAAATCCCGTGCACTTGATAAACTCACCCTGATACTATCAAGCCCAGCCCGCCTTAAACGGCCTATTTCTTCTGGAAGACTGGCATTGGTATTGAGATTTATGGTTCCCCTGGAAGTGCCTGCCCGCAAAAGTTTTATAGCTTTTTCGATAAGTTTTGCCTGAAGAAGGGGCTCCCCTTCACAGCCCTGACCAAATGACACCATGGCTCTTTTGGCTCCTTTTAGATGGGGAACCAAGGCTTCGGCAATTTCTTCGGCCTTTGGCACAAAAGCAATGCGTTCCTGAGCAATGTGAGGGCCATCTTGCGGTTGGGCTGACAAACAACCAAGACAACGAGCATTACAAGACGGAGAGCAGGGCGCTGGTGCCTCAAAACGTTTTAAAACAAAGTTGCGTGCAGCAGGGCAGCGGTATCTCTTTACGCAATTTTCCACCAAATGCCGCACAAAACGATTCTCAGCAAAGCGCTTAAGCATTTCTTGAGCCGCCCTGGCAATGCGGGCCTCGTCAAAAAAACGTACTTCCTGGCGATGGTCGAAATCTGATCGAAAAGCTGCAGCCCAAAAACGTCCCTTATGCCATCCCACTGAGGCATAAGAAAATAGCGGAAGAGGTGGAAGATCAGGCCTTGCCTCTACATAAGGGGCCAAATAAAGCTGGGTATGGGCAGGAGCCAGATAGCCTGCTACAGCAAAGGCTGGCTCTTGAGGCGCAAAGGGATTTTCCCTTAAAACTACAGGTACTTCCCTTTCAGGATCAAAGCCTACGGGATGCCGATCAGGCAAAACATAAAGGGCGCTCCCTATGGGCAAAGGGATAAAGTCTTCTTTTTGGGGGAGCACCACGTCGTAACCTGAAAGCCCCATGGCCAAAAGATAGGGATGGTCATAAATCCGACCATCCCTATCTGCAAAAAGAAGCCGTGGAAGGTTTTCAGGGTGAGGGTAAAGCCTTGGCCACATAAATTACAGGATGAAACGGCTAAGATCTAAGTCTTTAGCAATGTCAACAAGTTTTTCGCGCACGTATTCAGCAGTGATAACAACTTTTGTAGGTGCAACATCTGGCGCTTCGAAGGAAATATCTTCTAAAAGCTTTTCCATAACCGTATAAAGCCTTCGCGCGCCAATATTTTCCGTACGTTCGTTAACCTCAAAGGCAATGCGAGCAATCTCGTTTATTCCCTCAGGGGTGAATTCAAGAGTTACACCTTCGGTTTCAAGCAAGGCCTTGTATTGTTTCACCAGGGCGTTTTCTGGCTCTGTGAGAATACGCACAAAGTCTTCTTCCGTAAGGGGATCAAGCTCAACCCTAATGGGGAAGCGCCCCTGGAGCTCGGGAATCAGGTCTGAGGGTTTGGCCACGTGGAAGGCCCCGCTTGCAATAAAAAGAATATGATCCGTGCGCACCATGCCATAACGGGTGTTCACCGTAGTGCCTTCCACAATAGGAAGAAGGTCCCGTTGGACCCCTTCGCGCGAAACATCAGGAGAGCTTCCAGCCCCAGCGCGCGCGGCAATCTTGTCAATCTCGTCGATAAAAATGATGCCACTTGTTTCAACACGCCTGATAGCCTCTTTAGTCACCTTGTCCATATCAACCAGTTTGTTAGCTTCCTCTTGTTTTAAAAGCTCAAGGGCTTCCTTAACCTTCATGCGTTTACGTTTAGGTCGTTTGGGGAAAAGACTTCCCATCATATCGCGCAGCTGTTGTTCTAAATCTTCAAGTCCTGTGGCGGCAAAGACTTCCACCATAGGGGTAGGTTTGCCGGCAAGCTCAATTTCAACGTACTTGTCGTCAAGCTCTCCACGACGCAATTTTTCTCTAAACTTCTCACGGGTAGAGGAAAAAGCCTCTCTTTCAGTTTCTGGAGTTGAAGGTAGCAGCAGATCAAGGATGCGTTCTTCCGCAAGATAAGCGGCCTTTTCCTGCACGCGCTTTTGTTCTTCTTCTCGGACCATTTCCACCGCAATATGGACCAGGTCACGAATCATGGACTCAACATCGCGGCCCACATAGCCCACCTCGGTAAACTTGGTGGCTTCTATTTTGAGAAAAGGCGAGTTGGAAAGCTTGGCCAGCCTTCTGGCAATCTCTGTTTTTCCCACTCCAGTGGGTCCGATAAGGATGATGTTTTTGGGATAAATTTCTTCTGAAAGTGGCGGAGGAACTTGCTGGCGCCGCCAACGGTTACGTAAGGCAATAGCCACAGCCTTTTTAGCCTTGTCCTGGCCAATGATGTATTTGTCAAGTTCTGCTACGATTTGACGTGGCGTAAGTTCTTTCATGTCTTTTTTCATGGTCTCCTCCTACAGCTCCTCAACAACTATCTGGTCGTTAGTGTAAACGCAAATAGAAGCAGCAATTTGCATAGCTTCAAGCGCGATTTCTCTGGCCGAAAGCGAAGTGTGCTTCAAAAGGGCCTTAGCCGCCGCAAGGGCCATGGTCCCACCAGAGCCTATCGCAAGCACCTGGTCGTCTGGCTCCATAACATCTCCTGCCCCGGAGAGCAAAAACATATGGTTTTTGTCACAGGCTATCAACATGGCCTCAAGGCGCCTTAGTGTTCTTTCTGTACGCCAATCTTTGGCTAATTCTACCACTGCCCGTACAAGCTGGCCGCCATATTCTTCTAGCTTTTTTTCTAAGCGTTCAAAAAGAGTCAGGGCGTCAGCAGTAGCCCCTGCAAAACCTACCACCACCTTTCCGTGGTAAAGCCTGCGCACTTTACGGGCCTTTTGTTTAATCACCGTATCACCCAGGGAAACCTGCCCGTCTCCCGCCACAACGACTTTTCCGTCTTTTTTGATTGCGATTATGGTCGTTCCTTTCATTGCCTTCTCCTTAGTCTTGCTTTTTGGCTCGTGGGTGTGCCTTATCATAAATGTTTGCCAAGCGAGAAAAATCAAGATGCGTGTAACGTTGGGTGGTGGCCAAACGCGCATGCCCCAGCATTTCCTGGATAACGCGCAAATCCGCCCCAGCTTCTAACAAATGAGTAGCAAAAGAATGGCGCAAAGTATGAGGCGATACTTCCACAAGCCCTAACATCAAAGCATATTTCTTTACAATCCGGTGGACACTACGCGTGGTAAGAGGCTCACCCCTTATGTTTAAAAAAAGATGTCTGGTTTCTTTTTTCTTCTTACGCAAAAAATCCTCCCGCGCAGAAAGGTATTGCTCAAGGGCTTCTTTGGCTTTGCTACCAAAAGGGGCAAGTCTTTCTTTGTTCCCCTTACCTTTAACACGCAAGACCTGCAAATCCATCAAAATATCGTCAAGGCTCAGGGCACAAAGCTCAGAGACCCGCAACCCTCCTCCATAAAGAATTTCAAGGATAGCTCGGTCTCTTACCGCCAAAAAGCTAGCCCCCTTGGGAAAAGAAACCAGGGCGAAACTTTCATCAACGTTTAAGACATGGGGGAGCTTGCGCGGGGTTTTGGGACCTTTTAAAAAAAGAAGCCTTTCGTCTTTTAACTCGCCACGTTTTTTGAGGAAGCGAAAATACGTTTTAAAGGCAGAAATTTTGCGGGCAAGGCTTACCCGGTCTAACTCTTTGGCAAGCTTGGCAAGGTATAGGCGCACTTCAGCCAGGGATGCCTGGGCAGGATCTTTCCCCAGGTGTGCCGCAAGCTGGCGCAAATCAGCCTCATACGCACGAAAGGTGTGCTGAGACACACGTTTTTCGTTTTTCAAATAAGCCAAAAAATCCGCAACAGACATTTGTAATCAAGGGTAAGCAGAGAAAAGGCCCGCCGCAAGGGCGGGCCTAACAAATAAACGGGCCGGTTAACACGAAAGCTTATCTAAAAGTAGGAATTTGTTACCTTTTGAGCCTCACAAACCTCTTCCACGTGGTCCTGAACCAACTGGCCATTTTGCCAAATGCGCTTACGCACTTTATGACACTTGGTTTGCTGGTTGTAGTTAAGGGGCGTAGCCTCAACCACGGTGTTCCCCTGTCTATAAACCACTGGCTGACCTGTAGTGGCTGCGCTAGCGGAAGCTTCACTGCTCAACTCCGCAAGGCCTCCTCCCAGAACTGCGCCCATGGTTCCTCCGATAACAGCACCACGCCAGGGATTTCCATCATCCAGAAGGGCTCCAGCTACAGCACCAACCGCGGCTCCAAGACTTGCTCCCTGGTAAGAAGCTGATTGTTGGGTAGTGGTGCAACTGGTCATGCCAATTAAAAAAAGAAGTGGAAGGAAAAAAAGCGCTATTTTTTTGAACTTGTTCATTGGCTACCTCCTCAAACGTTTTCGTTAAAGTTTAATAAGCAATGCCCATGCCAAGCTTGTGGCAGTAGCAAATATGGTAGGGTCGAGGCATACCTCGCCTCTACAACTCCTCCAAATGGAGTCTAAGGTTATCTGGCAGACAAAATTGCCCGATGGAAAGACAAAGTCGTCGATTGTCTGATACAACTTAAGCTAAACATGGCCTATCTCCTGAGATTGCTTCTCACTGCTGTGTTCGGTAGAGAGATCGCTTCGTCGGCCTTAACAGGCCTCCTCGCGATGAGGCTTTAGCGGTCCTTGCGAGGGGCCTCTTTTTCTGTCATTGCGAGGGAGCGTAAGCGACCGAAGCAATCTAGATCCCTCACTGTGTTCGGGACAGGGCTCACTTAGGCGACTACGTCGCCTCGTGATGACGGGTGTGGGAGAGACCGCGCGGGCGTACAAGTCGCCTCGTGATGACACCTTGTCGGATAAAACATGCTCCCATTAATAAGTCGTGGGTAAAGATTTAAAAATTGGTATAAAATCTGCTATAAAATAAAGTGCCATGAAAAGATTCAACCAAATAATCTTAGGGATACTGGTCTTAAATTTTTGTTTCCCTGGCATAATCTGCGCTCAAAAAGGAGCTAATTATCACCGGGAACGCTTAATCATTACCGGTGTGGTCGTTGAAATTCGCCATCCCATAGCCATCATACATGCAGAAGAAGATAAGATTTATCGCGTACGCTTGGGGCCTTACTGGTACTGGAAGAAAGCAGGTTTCAGGCTGAAAAAAGGCGACCGGGTAAGAATAATCGCCATCAAAAAAGGCTCGCTCTTGTTTCCCATTGCCATCAAGAGTGAAGAAGGGGCCATTCAAATCCGCGATGAATCAGGGATTCCCCTTTGGCGCATAAAAGAATAGATGTCTTCTTCAAAATTTGAAGGATATAAACCCATCTTTTTACTGGCCCTCGCGGTCTTGATCTTAACTACCAGCATTGAAGTCTTATACTTCAGGTATTTCATAACTGAGATCACCAAGCGAGAGTCTCAAAGCACCCTTAATTTTTTGGAAGCACGCCTTACCGCCTATGTTGAAACTCTCGAATTATTACCCGAAGTGCCTGATTACTTGAAAGACTTAGCCTGGCTGACAGATGAATTACAAGGGCAACCCCAGCTTGTAGGTGTCTTGGTAAAAGAAAAAGGCAAAGTTTTATTAAACACCTTTCCCACCGGGACTAAATTCGCCCCGCAACTTTTTAAAAGGTGTTACCAGGGGCTAAATGTAAAAAATGTGCGCTTTGTGTGCCGCGATTTCGAGGCCCTGCCAGACAGAAAATTTTTCTTGCTCCTTGGCCTTGATATCGGCTTTGCTAAAAAGGCCTTTTTGAATTTTGTCATCCTTAGTGGCTGTATTCTACTTGCGGCAAGTGTGCTTCTCGGCACCGGACTTTTTTATCTTGAAAAGTTTTCCCGCCGCCAAAAAGAACTTGAAAAACAGCTGTCAGCCTCAGAAAAGCTGGCTGCCATGGGGAAAATTTCTGCTATGGTGGCTCACGAAATAAGAAACCCGTTAAACAGCATCGTAATGGGCCTTCAATACATGTCAGAAACCCAAAAAATATCCCCTGAAATTCTCGACATGATAAAAACTGAAGCCCAGAAGTTAACAGAACTAACAGGTGAACTTCTCTCGTATGCCAAGGGTTTTGAAATACATCCCCAGCCAGTTTACGCCCAGGAAATCATCGAAGAACTAGCCCTTAAATTTAAAGAAAAAGCCAAAAGACAGGGGATTGACCTCCTCATCGAAAAAGGGCCTTCTCAAATTATCTTGGTTGATAAGAGATGGTGTTTGCGGGCCCTTGAGAACCTGATTAGAAACGCCCTTGAAGCCACCCCTCAGGGGGGGGAAATCCTTCTCAAATTTTATGTGGAAGGAAACGAAGCCATCTTTGAGGTAAAAGACACCGGCTCAGGTATCTCACCTAAAGAGCAAACAAGGCTTTTTGAGCCCTTTTTTAGCACTAAATCAACTGGCTTTGGCCTTGGGCTTTATTTGGTGCGCAAAGTTGCCGAGGCCCACGCAGGTAGGGTATCTTTTTCTTCTGAGCCTAAAAAAGGATCGGTTTTCCGCATACATTTTCCTATTAAAAATGAAGGCTAAAATCCTCATAATAGAAGATGATCAACCCCAGGCCAAGATTCTTGGCGATTATCTGCGCCATAAGGAATATGATGTTGCCTGTGCGCTTAATGCCAATGAAGGCAAACAACTTCTTTGTCAGGAAAATTTTGATTTAGTAATCCTTGATTGGCGGCTACCTGATGAAGACGGCTTGAGTCTTCTTTCCTGGATTAAAGACAAATTTCCCCTGCTCCAGGTAATAATGCTTACCGCGTTTGCCACGGTTGAACGAGCAGTCGAGGCCATCAAAAAGGGCGCCTATCACTATCTTACCAAGCCTGTAAATCTTGAAGAGCTAACTTTGATCATAGACAAGGCCCTTAAAGAACTAAGGCTTGCCCGGGAAGTTGAGCTTTTAAAGGCAAGGCTTGCCGAGCTATCCCCTCCTGAAGCGCCAGATATCATTGCTGAAAGCCCCAAAATGCGCGAAATTTTGCGCCTAGTCTCCAAAGTCGCCCAGACAGAAGCCACCGTACTTATCCTCGGGGAATCAGGGACAGGCAAAGAGGTAATTGCTAATCTCGTTCACAGGCTAAGCCCTCGCGCAAAAGCGCCTTTTGTCAAGGTAAATTGCGCGGCTATCCCTGAAGGCCTACTTGAATCAGAATTATTTGGCCACGAACGCGGGGCCTTTACCGGGGCAGACAAAAGCAAACCCGGGCTTTTTGAAATAGCTGACGGAGGAAGCATATTTCTCGATGAGATTGGCGACCTTCCCCTTGCGCTTCAAGCCAAACTATTGCGCGTGCTGCAAGAGGGGGTAATCAGACGCATAGGTGCGCTGCGTGAAATAAAAGTAAACGTACGCATCATCGCTGCCACCAACAAAGACTTAGAAGAAATGGTCAAAGAAGGCCTTTTTAGAGAAGACCTCTTCTGGCGCTTGAACGTATTTTCCGTAAAACTGCCCCCGCTTCGTGAGCGCAAAGAAGACATCTTGCCCCTTTGTCGTTTTTTCCTGGCAAAATTCTCCCAAAAACACGGCAAAACAATCAAAGACTTTAGCCGCGAAGCTTTAGACGTACTGCTTTCCCATCACTTTCCTGGAAACGTGCGAGAATTAGAAAACATCATTGAACGTGCGGTTATCCTGGCAGACCAGGACATTATCACACTAGATGATCTTCCCCCTCTTCTTCGTGGAGAGAAAAAAGAAGACCAGGCGTCTATTTTGTATTCGTTACCCTTGCCTGAAGCAGTGGCACTCCTTGAAAGCACCCGTATTAAACAAGCCATGGAAGAAGCCCACGGGGTGAAAATCAAGGCTGCAGAACTCCTTGGCATCTCTGAACGAGTCTTGAGATACAAGCTTGGTAAATATGGCCTTGCTCCTTCTGAAGATTAACTTGGCTGAGAAGCCCTTTTCGCTTATATTCAAAAAGACCTTTGCAAAATATCTAGGATCCGTTCCCGTTTTTCGGGACGAAAAATAGGAACAGATCCAGTCAAAAAATTTTGGGAAGCTTGACTGCTCATGGGAAAAAAATACGGAAACATATTAGACCTTATCGGGAATACTCCTTTGGCACCCATCCGGCGTATCCGAAGCAACCCCCGGGTGACCATTCTTGCCAAAATCGAATCTTTTAACCCTGGGGGTTCAGTTAAAGACCGCATTGCCCTTTCCATGATTGAGACCGCGGAGCAGTCCGGCGAACTCACCAGGGAAAAAACCATAATCGAAGCATCAAGCGGAAACACCGGCATCGGCCTTGCCCTGGTCTCCGCGGTAAAGGGCTATCGTTGCTTGATAGCCATGAGCGAAGGGGCCTCTCTTGAACGCCGCAAAATCATGCAGGCCTATGGTGCCGAAATCTTACTTACCCCGGCAGAAAAAAGCACTGACGGTGCTATCGAAGCCGTCTATGAACTTGCCAGAGAGTACCCTGACAAATATTATCTTACCGACCAATTTAATAATCCTGCTAACTGGAAGGCCCATTATTACGGAACCGGCCCCGAAATCTGGCGTGACACAGAAGGTAAAGTCACCCATGTGGTAGCAGGCATGGGCACCACAGGAACCCTTATGGGCATAGCCCGGTTTTTCCGTGATAAAAAGCTCCCGGTAAAGGTCATTGGGCTTGAACCAAATCCTGGTCACCGACTTCAGGGCCTCAAAAACATGAAGGAATCCTATCCCCCGGGCATCTTCCAGAAACAGCTTCTTGACGAAATTATGAACGTTCCCGATGAAGAATCTTTTGAACTTGCCAGAAGGCTTGCCAGAGAAGAAGGCATATTTGTGGGTATGAGCTCAGGGGCAGCCCTTTACGGAGCCCTTGAGCTTGCTAAACGGATCAAAGAAGGTGTCATAGTTGCCATTTTCCCTGATGGTGGCGAACGCTATCTCTCAACACCACTCTGGTCCTTTGAAAACCTCCCGGATGAAGGGCCAAAATTCAACAACACCCTTACGCGCAAAGTCGAAAGATTTACTCCTATAAACGAAGCAAAAGTAGGCATTTACACCTGTGGCCCTACGGTTAACCGCAGGCCTCATCTCGGACTTTACCGTCGCATGATGACGGCTGACCTCCTTAAGCGCTACCTCATGTTCAAGGGCTACGAAGTAACCCACGTGATAAACATCACCGACTATGACGACAAAACCATTAAGGCCTCTTTTGAAGAAGGCCTACCCTTGAAAGAACTTACCAAAAAAATAGAAAAAGACTTTTTTGAAGACTTAAAAACTCTTGGTATCCTGCCCGCCACTTACTTCCCCAGGGCCAGTGAACACATCGACGAAATGATAAGCGTAACCCGCAGGTTGATTGAAAAAGGGTTTGCCTACGTGCGGCACGGCTCTGTATATTTCGACGTCTCTAAACTCAAAGACTACGGCCTTCTTTCTAAGGCTGATCTTGCCAAGCTCAAACGCGGTGCAACGGTTGACCTGGAAGAATACGACAAAGACGACCCCCTTGATTTCACCCTCTTTAAAAGGGCCACCCTTCAGGAACTCAAACAAGGGCTCTACGTTGAAACAGAATGGGGAAAGGTTCGTCCTGGCTGGCATATCCAGTGCGCGGCCATGTCTTTGAAATACCTCGGAGAAGAATTCGATATTCACACCAGTGGCACCGACCTTATCTTCCCCCATCACGAAGACGAAATCGCCATTGCCAAGGCGTTAACAGGAAAGATCCCAGCGAGATACTGGCTCCACTCTGCCCTTGTCTCTACTGCCGGGAAAAAAATGTCTTTTTCTGCAGGAAATGCAGTAACCATCCCTGAACTCCTGGAACAAGGGTTTTCTCCGCGAGAAATACGTTACTTCTTGCTGAGAACCCACTACCGCAAACCCCTTAACTTTTCTCTTAAGGCCCTTAAGGACGCCCAAAAAGCCCTGCACGGCCTAGATGCTTTTATGGTGCTTCTTTCCCGTGAGCCAAGCGGTAAAACAAGCTATCCCGTTGACCAATTAGTAGAAAACTTTCTTAACCAGTTTGAAGAAGCCCTTGATGACGATTTGAATGTCTCACGGGCTTTAGCAGTGCTCTTTGAGTTTACCAACAGGCTTGAACCAATCCTTGCCAAAGAAGGCCTTGATCAAGAAGACTTCGAAAGGGTAAAAGATGCCCTTGAAAAAATTAATACGGTGTTTGGCATTATTAGATTTGCTAAGCCAGCCACAGACCAAGAAGTATTGACGCTTCTTGAAAAGCGCGAAGAAGCCAGACAAAAAGGAAGCTTCGAAGAAGCTGACAAGATCAGAGAAGAACTTAAGGCTCAAGGATTCTGGCTAATTGACACCCCGCGCGGTTCAATTGCTGCCTCCTTTCCTGATGAGGACTAAAATTTTCACCATAGAAAAGCTGGTTCATGGTGGAGAGGGCCTGGCACGACTTGATAACGGCCAGGTGGTGTTTGTCCCTGACGTAATCCCAGGGGAAAAAGTAAAAGTAAAAATCACCCAGCAAATGGGTGATTATGCCCTGGGAAAGGTTATAGAAATCCTTGAGCCTTCTCCTGAACGGAAAAAACCTCTTTGCCCTTATTTTGCTGCCTGTGGAGGGTGCCAGCTCCAGCACCTACCCTATAAAAGACAACTTGAAGAAAAATTCGCCATCTTTTGTGAGACCCTTGAACGCACAGGAAAACTCCCGGCTAAAGAACTAGTAACAGAAATAATCCCGTCTCCGAAAGAGTTTCACTACCGCAATCGCCTAAACTTTCACGTGCATCAGGAAAAAGGGGCCTTGGGGTTTTTAAAAAGGCGTTCCCATGACCTAGTTCCTGTTAAGCGCTGCTTGCTTGCAAGGGATGAAATAAACGAAGTGGTAGAAAGACTCCCGGAAATCCCTGCCTGGCGAAGGCTTCATCCCTATGTAAAAAGGGTAAACCTTGGGCTTTGCCTTGCTGAAAGAAAAGTCCTCATGCTTTTTTGGACCAAAGTGGCCCCACGCAAGGAAGACCTGGCAGAAATTTTCGAAGCCATCCCTGCACTTAAAGCTATTTTTTATTGGATACGTGGACGGGCTCCGGTTGGCCCATATCCCCCAGAGGCCCCTCATAAAGGCCGCCGTAAAATGCCTGTGCCTTCTGAAATAGCAGGTACCGAAGAAGACGTGTTTTTTTACGCTTCTGCAGGGGTTTTTGTCCAGGCCAACTGGGAGATAAACCTGATGATGATCGACTATCTCAAAAAACTTGCGTCTCCTTCTGCCACAGAGGAAATACTCGATGTCCATTGCGGCATTGGCAACTTTCTCCTGCCCCTTGCAGGCAAGGCTAAGACCGGCGAAGGCGTTGATACTGACTTTAGAGCCATTCAAGACGGTAAGGAAAATGCCGAAATTTGGGGGCTTTCTTCGGTCAGTTTTAGAGTTTCTTCTGCCATTGAAGCCTTAATAGACCTTTTCAAAGAAGCGCGCACCTTCCCCACGGTAATCCTTGATCCGCCTCGAGGGGGTTGCAAAGAAATACTTCGGTTTCTGCCGGATATCGCTATTGACAAACTTATTTACGTTTCCTGCGACCCACCAACACTTGCAAGGGATCTCCGCATTTTGATTGATCTTGGCTTTGAAGTGGTCTCCGTTAAAGCTTTTGATATGTTTCCGCAAACTTATCACCTAGAAAGTGTTTCTTTTTTAAAGAGGAAAAACTAATGAATTCTTCGCGACGGAACTTTTTAAAGCTACTGGGAAAAGTCTTCTTGGGTGGGCTTTTTCTTACGGGAATCGGCGTGGCCTCAGGTCTTATTCCAAGGCCCCCTCTCAAGGTGTTCCTGAAAAAGGAATCCCTTAAGAAGAAAGAAATTTACATTGGCGAAGATTTCTTTCTGGTGCTTAAAGACCCTAAAAAACCCCTTGCACTTTCGCGCCGCTGCCCCCATCTAGGGTGCACGGTAAATTACGACCCCCAACACAATCTTTTTATCTGTCCTTGCCATCAAAGCCGTTTTACCACAAGTGGGCGCTATCTTTCAGGGCCAGCCAAAAGGGATCTCTTTCCTCTGGCAGCCAAGGTTACTGAAGGAGGAATTATCATTGAACTACCAGGCTAGGTCTTTTATTGCCTGGGCCTCAGCGGCTTCTCTGGTGCTGGCCATCGTAAGTGGCATATTCCTGGCCTTCCCCTTCCGCCCAGAAATCCCTCTTATTTCAACTGTGGGCATAGAAGGCGTTGTTCCTTTTGGGGATTTTATGAGGAGCTTTCATTTTTATACAGGCCAACTTGCCTTTTTAACGTTAGTTGTCCATATCGTGGAAAGCCTTCTTTCCGCAAGCTATGAAAAAAAGACCTGGCTTTCCTGGACACTTCTGGTGGCCTCTTTTCCGGTAACAGTATTTGCCCTTTTTTCAGGATATGTAATCAGGGGGGACGAAATCGGGGCCTCAGCAGGGCATATTGCCGAAAGTCTTGTTCTAGAAATTCCCTTTTTTGGCAGCGTTTTGAACCACATTATTCTGGCTGTAACCGAAGAAGGCATCCATCGCACCTACATGGCTCATATTTGCTTTTCCTTTTTGCTCCTGATAGCCCTTATGGCCTGGCATTTTCGCCTAACACGCTTAAAACTCGAAGACCTTGCCTTCTGGGCAGTGATAGCGATGCTCCCTACGATGTTTTATCCTCCTATTCTCAGGCCGGTAAATCCTGATCTCTCCGTACTTGGCCCGTGGTTTTTCGTGGGAATCCAAGAGCTTTTAAGGCATTTTCCGCCTTTTTATGCAGGGATCATCTTTCCAGCTATCCCTATTTTGGCCCTGGTATTTTTCAAAAAATTCCCCAGGGCCTGTGCTATGGTATTAATAGCCTGGCATAGCCTATATCTCATACTTTCGGTGATAGGCTTTAGTCGATGAAAAAAGCCTTTCTCATTTTAGGCATAGTTTTGTTAGTAGTAGTTGGCGTGCGGGAATGGCAGCGCAAGCGGGCCCCTAAAGTTTTCACCACTACTGACGGCAGGGTAGAAATGTGCCTTGCCTGCCATGACGAATCCCCTGAAAAAGTCCACAGCCGAGATGTAGTGGGATGCTCACCGTGTCACCTGGGTAACCCCCTGCGCATGGATAAAAAACTGGCCCACCGAGGCATCGTAAAAAACCCAGGGGATTTGAGGGTTGTAGAAAAAACCTGCGGAAGACCAGCGTGCCATCCCAAAATGCCAGGAAGAGTAAAAAAATCCCTTATGGCCACCAACCGCGGGATCATTAACGTGCTTCGTCGCTATTGGGGAGAAATCCCCGAAGACGCCAAAATGCTTCCCGAAGACACCGTTGAACACCTGATGAAAACAGGGCTTAACTCCCCTGCCCTTGATTATTTTCGAAAGCTTTGTGGCTCATGCCACCTCTGGATGGAAAAGGGAAAGCTTCCTGATTTTTTAAAGGAAAAAGGAGGAGGATGCGTAGCCTGTCATTTGGTGAAAGGCCCCAAGAAAGCAAAACATCCCGTACTTACGCGCAAGATGCCTGTTGAAAACTGTGTGCGTTGCCATAACAGAAGTGGCCGCATTGGCCTCACCTACCAGGGACTTTACGAAGACGAAGGCTACGGTACCCCTTATCGTGAGGGCGATTTTGGCGCAGAAACCCTTGTTGACGGACGCTTTGTGCGAAGGATTCCCCCTGATGTCCACTTTAAGGCCGGACTTTCCTGTGTGGACTGTCATATTGCCGAAGAAACCATGGGCGATGGCCACGAATATACCCATTTTGAACAAAGCGTAGAAATCACCTGTGAGAGTTGCCACGGAGGGAAGGGAGTTACACGCAAGGGACGCAAAATTCCGGGAGTAAAAGAAGAAGACCACAAGATCGTTTTTCTTGACAAAGCTGGCAAAAAACACCCCTTAAAAAAACCTGATCCCATAAAATGCGAACACAAAGTTCACCAAAGGTTAACCTGCCAGGCCTGCCATGCACCGCGTGTACCACAATGCTTTGGTTGCCATGTACGGCGTGATGCTAGCCAGTCCCAATTAGACAAGCTTGCCAATAAAGAAACCCCTGGTGCCTGGGAAGAATTTCGTTCCTATATGCGCCTTGACGAACCAACTCTTGGTGTAAAGGGCAACAAAATCGAAATCATTGTCCCTGGGTGACAGGACTTTATCACCCTACTTTCCCAGGACGGGAAAGTCCAAAAAGAGTTCAAGAGAATCACCTGGTCTTTTATGGATCCACATGCCACTGGGAAGGCCCGAACTTGCAAAAGCTGCCACACATCTGCTAAGACCCTAGGGCTTGGATACGGCATTTTAAGCTATCGAAACGGCAAGTGGCATTTTGAAAGCATGGAAAGCCAAAAAAGTGATCTTTTAGGACTTGATTTTCCGCTTTCTGCGGTAACAGACCTTGAAGGCCATGTATTCGTAAGATTCTCCAGGAAAGACCTAAGGGCTTTCACGCCAGAAGAAATAAAACGTATCCTAAGGGTGGGGCTTTGTCTTGATTGCCACAAAGACTTTACTGATCCGGTGATGAAAAATTGGGACCCCAAACGCAAATGCCCGGTATTTAAGGAATAAAAAATTTTTGTCGCAAAACAGCCACGAGTACGTCATTTTTAAGTCAAAAATTTGTAACAATTTGGTGTCACTTCTGTCAAAGCAAGCGTTTAATTTTGGGGCAAAACTCAAAATGAGGAGGAGGCATTATGCGTAAGTGGTTACTTGTTTTACTGTTGGTGCTTTTTAGTGTTACGGGGGTTCAGGCTGCTAAGCTTACCCTTTTAGGTGCTGGGGCAACTTTCCCTTATCCGCTTTATTCTAAGTGGTTTGACGTTTACTACAAAAAGACTGGTGTTCAGGTAAACTACCAGGCTATTGGGTCTGGTGGCGGAATTCGTCAGCTTCTTGCCCGCACAGTTGACTTCGGTGCTACCGACGCTCCCATGAAAGATTCTGACCTTGCCAAGGCTCCTGCTCAAATTCTCCACATGCCCACTACTTTGGGAGCTGTCGCAGTTGCTTTTAATGTTCCCGGCGTGACCGAACTTAAGCTCACCCCTAAGGTATTGGTTGATATCTTTCTTGGCAAAATAACTAGATGGAATGATCCTGCTATCAAGGCCATTAATCCGGGCGTCAAATTTCCCGATCTTCCTATCATCGTTGCCCGTCGTTCTGATTCCTCTGGAACAACCTATATTTTTACCGACTACCTTTGCAAAGTAAGCAATGAATGGTGTGAAAAAGTAGGCCGCGGCAAATCCGTACGCTGGCCTGTAGGTATGGGTGGTAAAGGGAACCCCGGTGTGGCCGGTCTTATCAGACAAATCCCCGGAACCATTGGCTACATTGAAATTGCCTATGCTATTAAGAACCATATTCCTGTAGCCGCTATCCAGAACAAAGCAGGCAAGTTTGTCAAACCTACTTTGGAATCCATTTCTGCTGCAGCTAACGTAGATATCCCAGATGACACTCGTTGTTCTTTGACCAACACCGATGCCCCTAACGGTTATCCCATCTCTTCTTTTACTTGGCTTATCTTTTACAAAGAACAAAATTACAATGGTCGCTCTTACAAACGTGCCAAGGAGCTTGTAAAACTTCTCTGGTGGTGCATCCACGATGCCCAAAAGTACAACGAAAAACTTCTTTATGGGCGTCTTCCTGCCAAAGCTGTTGAAAAAGCTGAACGCATAGTTAAAAGCGTAACCTATAATGGCAAGCCCCTTCTTTAACCCGTAAGAGAAGAAGATCCCTCCCTTTAAGCCCCCTCAAAAGAGGGGGCTTTTTTTTATTTCCTGCTTGGCTTAAAATGGGCGCTATGCATATATCTTCCCTTTGGGAATGGTTCCATTTTTTTTGGGAAAATCCCGAAGTATTACGAGAAACTATTGAAGATTATGGGGCTCTTGCCCCTCTCGTTTTTATCGCTATTCAGGCCTTACAGGTAGTTTTTGCTCCCCTTCCCGGAGAAGTTACAGGCTTTGTGGCAGGTTATCTTTTCGGAGCCTTTTGGGGCTTTGTCTATGCCATGATTGGTATTGCCTTAGGTTCTTCAATAGCCTTTTTTCTTGCCCGAAAATTCCGTCATTTTTTCGGAAAACGTTTGGCCAGGTCCCCACATTTCCTGAAGCTTGAAAGATTCATGCAACAAAGGGGTATTATAGCTGCATTTTTGTGCTATTTGTTTCCCGGATTTCCCAAAGACTATCTGAATTATTTTTTAGGGCTTTTTCCCATTCCTTTTCGCATCTTTTTGCTGATAATGATTATAGGCCGTATTCCCGGGACTTTAGCCTTAGCCTTACAAGGTGCTTCACTTTACGAACGCAACTGGATAATGTTTGCTATCATCGCAGGGATAAGCGCTTTTCTTTTGGGACTTTTTTACTGGAAGAGAAATAGTATTTACCAATACCTGGACAAAAATGCCCATAGCATATCTTGATTTAATAGGCGGTATAGCCGGAGACATCTTTTTAGCAGCACTTTTAGATGCAGGATACCCAGAAACCCATCTTGCCACTGTCCTTAAACAACTGCCAGGTGGCCTTTCCCTTAAAACCGAAAATTTAAAAATAAACGGCGTAAGTGCTAAGAAAGTAAGTATTGTTGCTAGAACGACTGGCGTACTTCCCCAAAAAAGAACTGAACTTTTTTCCCTGGTTGACAGGCTACCTTTTGAGAAAAAAGTCCTGGCAAAGGCCAAAAATATACTTGAAACTATTTTTCAAGCAGAAGCTAAGGTTCACGGAGAAGACATTAATCAGGTTCATCTCCATGAACTCTCAGCGTTTGACACCTTGGCAGACATTTTCGGGGTGCTAGGGGGACTTAGTTATCTAAAAGTTGAAGAAGTTTGCGCTTCAGAAATTCCTTTGGGAAGAGGTCTTATTCATTCGAGGCACGGCATTCTTCCTGCACCAGCACCAGCAACTTTGGAAATACTAAAAGGCCTTCCTGTAAAAGGAATTCCTGAAAAAAAAGAAACCGTTACTCCCACAGGGGCAGCACTTTTAAAAAATTTAGTAAAAGTCTTTGGCCCTTTCCCTGAAATGAGAATTTCAAAAGTAGGCTACGGCGCCGGACATCAAAAATTTGATACTTGTCCCAATATTTTGCGTCTTTTAGTTGGCAAAAAACGCACAACAGAAAACCTTAGCGGAGAAAAAGTGGTTGAGCTTGAAGCCAATATTGATGACAAGACACCAGAAGAACTTGCTTTCCTAGCAGAAAAACTCTTTGAAAAAGGAGCCCTTGATGTGGGATTTACGCCATTTTTCATGAAAAAAGGGCGTCCAGGGTTTAAGCTCTGCATTTTGGCCAAGCCCGAAAATACCAATCAACTTGTAAAAATTTTCTTTTCAGAAGAAGCCAGCCTTGGTGTCAGAATACGCGAGATCAAGCGTAAAACCTGCCCTCGGCAGATAAAAAAAATCAGTACTCCGTGGGGGGAGATAAGCGTAAAATTCGCAAAAGCTCCTTGTGATTCTTTTAAAATAGAATTCGAAGACTTAAAAAAACTTTCCGAACAAACCGGAATCCCCTTAATAAAGCTCAAGAAAAACATCGAAAGCTACCTAAAACAACATTATTACAAAGAACGGAACAACTATTAATCAGTATCCGTTAGTAACCTTTATAACGGCAAACACGCTTACTATTCGTTCAAGACCTGATGAATAAGGATCAATAAATCCTGGATACGATATGGTTTGGACAAAAAGGCGTCTGCTCCTTCGCTCAACAATTTTTGCACTGACTTATCAGCAACATATCCCGAAAGAAGGATCACTTTAACCCTAGGAGCTATTTCCTTGAGACTATAAAAAGTCTCCTTGCCATCTACTCCAGGCATAATTAAATCCAGCAAAACTAAGTCTATTTTTCCATTTTTCGTTTGAAGAATTGTTAAAGCTTCCTGACCATCCTTTGCTTCAAAAACGCAATATCCGTGCTCTTCCAAAACAACTCTAGTGAGTTCTCTTACTTCATCTTCATCATCTACTATCAAAACCGTAGCATCACCATTGAGTTCTTTTGCCGTAAAGGAAGAAACAATATCTTGTTTTGCTTTGTTTATTTGCTCAGCTTTTGGGAAAAAGATAGTAAATTTAGTTTTCCCAGGTCTTGAAGAAACATCAACAAATCCTCCATGGTTCCTAACAATGCCGTACACAACTGAAAGACCAAGACCTGAACCTTCACCAACAGGCTTGGTAGTAAAAAAAGGCTCAAATATCTTGTCAATTATATCATGAGGAATACCAGGACCAGTATCTTCTACTTCTAAAACAACGTATTCTCCTGGTGGAGCCTTATCTCCGGTTATAAAGATGTGAGTATTATCGAATATTGTCGTTCTTGTACGGATAATAATCTGACCACCACCCTGAGACAATATTGCATCACGGGCATTAAGACAAAGATTTAATAATACTTGATTAATTTGAGAAGAATCTGCCATAATGATAGGGAGTTTAGCGCTGATTTCTTTACGTAAAACTATCTTTTTATCAAGAGAATGCTTCAAAAAAGAAATTACTTCATCAACAATATCATTTAAGTTTAGAGGTTCTACCTGATACTTTCCAGCACGTGCAAAAGCTAATAGATTACTTACCAGATCCGCCGCTCTTTTGGTTGATTTTTCAATAATTTCTGTGTAGCGCAATAATTTGGGATCTTTCAAATTGTTCTTCAACAATTCATTATATCCTGATATAGCGGCCAAAATGTTATTAAAGTCGTGAGCAATTCCACCGGCCAAAAGGCCAATACTTTCCATCTTTTGAGCCTGTAAAAGTTGTCTTTCCATTTCCTTAAGTTTAGAAATATCACGTATAACTGCAAAAACTAAAATAGCTTCTTGATATTCAACAGGAATATCATATTGAAGAGCAGAAATTCCTATAAGACGCTGAGAAACAAGAACCGGAATTTCCTTTCCATCTTTACGACGAAAAAGAACTTCTCTATTACGAACTTCTCCTACTCCAAAAAGTTCATCTAAAATTTTTTCTCTTTCGTTAAGATCAACATAAAATTCTTGAATACTATCAGGATTTTCGTCTTTATCGAGACCTACTAATTGCCTAAAAGCATTATTACACGAAATAATCTTGCCATCAGCAGTAGTGATAACATGGCCATCTGGAGCAAACTCAAAAAGAGTACGATATTTGGTTTCAGAGGCTTTAAGTTTTTCTCTTTCAAGCAGAAGTTCTTCCTGTGATTTATTAATTTTCTCTTCAGCAGACCAGATATAAAAAATAGGAATCAACCATAATGCCAACCCTTCTAAAGTTCCAAGTACTAAAGAGAAAATCAATAGTTGAAAAATATTAGCTAACATATTATTTGAAGAAAGTCCTACCTCGACAAAACCGTACAACTCTTTTCCAAATTTAATTGGATAACGTACAGAAATAACAAAAAATTTAGAAGAAAAATCATGGGAAATTTTACCAATCTTTTCTATAACTCTACCCTGAGAATCATAAAAAATGACGTATTGAATATTAGTAATTTTTAATTGTTCTTTAATTTGATCCTGCCAGTTAAGGGGATTTGATTCAATCGTATGACGAAAAATGGAAGCAAGATAAGAGGCATGAAGCTTAGCTTGTTCTTTCTTTTCTTGCTTTGAAATATAATAATAGCTAGCTGGCACCGCAAAACATATAAAAATACCTGCTAAAAATGTTACGGGAAGCATCATCAAAGCAAAAGAGCGGGTGAGACGATAGCGTTCATCTGGTCGGAAAAGTAAAATTATTAAAAGCTTAATTCGCTGAAAAAAGGTAATAAATTTTGCCATTTTTTATCCGATAGAAATAAACTTTCTTAAGTCCTTGATGGTCATGACTACTAAAATTAATAGGTTCCAGAAGACCAATATCAAAATTTTTAAGATTTTCTAAAGTATCTATAAGTTTTTCTCTGTCAATGCTTAAGCCAATCTTCCGAATAATTTCCACAAAAAGTTTAGCATTCAAAAAACCCTCAAAAGAAAGAGAGGAAACCTTCTCTTTTGGAAAATATTTTTTCATTATCCTGACATATTCTTTTATAGCAGGTAGATTCTCAGTTAAAGGAGGTAATACAGAAGTCATATAAACTTTTACATCTAAATCTTTAATTAATTGCGCCACATCTTCTAAGCCTGAAAAGGAAACTGCATAAAAAGTTGGAGTTTTACCATACAAAGTAACATAATTTTTAATAAACGAAGTGCAAACTTCAGCAGTACCCACCAAAACTATTACATCTGGCGAAGCCTTACCTATCTTATAAAGTGCTTCTTTAATATCCTTTTGCCCTCTAAAATAGTGTGCTTTGGCAATTGGTTCTAAACCATGGGCCCACAAGCTTTTTTCAGTACCTTCAAGCCCGTTAAAACCGTAAGCATCTTGCTGATAAAAAACCGCAAAGCGCTTTTTCCCTTTTTTGATAAAATAATCAACAGCTACCCTACACTCATCCCAATAGCTTGGGCGAAGGTTGAACACGTAACGCCACACAGGCCTGCGTAATTCTATGGCACCAGTTATCGGGAAAAGGATAGGAACGCGGTTAAGTTCACAGTATTTCAAAACTGTTAAGGTGGTAGGAGTCCCCACCAGGCTAATCAGCGCAAAAACCTTATCTTCTTCTACAAGGGTGCGCACGTTGCCTATCATCAACGGGGGATTATAGCGATCATCATAGGCTTTTAATACGATTTTTCGCCCCCAAACCCCTCCCTGCTCGTTTACAAATTTGAAATAGGCCTCCATTCCTTTCATAACCTCGTGGCCTAAATAAGAAGCATGACCGGAAAGGGGAAGTGATGTTCCAAGCAAGATGTAGTCGGGAAAGACTCCTTGCTGCTCTGCAAAGCCAGGTGTTTTAAAAAACAAAAAAAATAATAAGAAGAGCAAACTCGCCCGCATGGCTTTAGTATAAATTATTTTTAGTAATTTTTTATATAAATTATTTTCGGAAAAATAGATGAGAAAATAAAAAAATAATGAAGGCCCCACCTAGTGGGGCCTCTGGCATGTATAAAGAAGGAGGGGCTATTTTAAACGAATAGAGACATAGCGTCTGAATTCTTTATCCCTCACCAAAAAGAGTACCCGACCTGTCCTTCTGCTAGGAGCTATAGCTTCAGCAAATTCTTTAAGGTTGTGTACTCGGCGGTGATTGACCTCTTCGATAAGCATTCCTGGACGCAGGCCCGCCATCGCCGCAGGACTATCAGGGGCAACTCCTGTTATCACTACCCCTTCATTTACACCGTAACCAAGCTGCTGTGCAAGGTCAGGGGTAAGAGGCTGAACTTCAAGGCCTAGCTTTTTCAAAAACTCGTCCTGACCGGTGATAATACTTAGTCCTTGAGGTTGGGTCCCTATCGTGACCTCAAGTTCTTTGGGTTTTCCATTACGCATTACAACAATTTTTACCTTGGTACCCGGAGGGGTTAGGGCTACCATAGTTCTTAGCTCAGCGACATTTTTGACGGGTTTGCCGTCATACTTGACGATAATGTCGCCCCGTTTGAGACCCGCTTTTTCAGCAGGAGAGTTCTCTGCTACTTCTGTAATCAGCGCCCCCTCTGGTCTTTCTAACCCAAAAGACTTCGCCAGGTCTTCGTTAAGGTCTTGGATGACAACCCCTAGCCATCCCCGCACCACCTTACCTTTTTCTATGAGCTGTTTGGTAATGACCTTGACCATATTGATAGGAATGGCAAAACCTATCCCCATATAGCCACCAGAGCGGGTAAAAATAGCGGTGTTCATGCCAATGGCTTCGCCTTTTAAGTTAACCAATGGGCCACCGGAATTTCCGGGGTTAATCGCCGCATCTGTTTGAATAAAGTCTTCGTAATCAGTTATACCCATGCCAGAACGGCCTTTGGCGCTTATTACCCCCACGGTTACTGTTTGGGTCAAGCCAAAAGGGTTCCCTATGGCAAGGACCCATTCACCAACCTGGATTTTATCTGAGTCTCCAAGGGGAAGAACAGGTAAGTTTTTGGCGTTTATTTTTATCACTGCCACATCTGAAGCGGGATCAGTACCTATAACCTTGGCGTTAAACTCACGCCCGTCTGCTAGTTTAACTTTTACTTTATCAGCGTTGGCCACCACGTGGTTGTTGGTCAGGATGTAGCCGTCAGGGCTGATAATAAAACCTGAGCCAGCTCCCATCTGACGATACTTTCTCGGGAAACGCTCCCTGAAAAATCTCTCAAAAAAGTCGTTTCCAAAAAAGTCAAAAGGGCTCCCAAAGGGAAAAGGTTCCATTACCGGTCCGCGCTGCACTACTACTTTTTCTACCTGTACAAAAACCACCGCAGGCCCTGCCTTTTTAGCCACCTGAGCAAAAGCCTTGGATAATTTAAGAGCAAGATTTACCGCTTCTTGATCGGTATTTTTATTAGTCGTCTCTGTGGCAGTAAGCTCTGTTTTTTTAACCTTAAAAATCTCTTCAAAGATAGAACTCTTAGCCCATGCCTCCACATTTAGCACTAACACAAAAAACAACAGCAAACTTACCACTCGTTTCATTTTTTCCTCCCTAGCTTTTCATTTCTTTTTCGGTTTCTTCTTCGATATCTTTGGGTTTAGCAGCTAAAGCCTGCCAGCGCTGGCGAATATAGGCTCGCACTTCTTCGATATCTTTTTTAACGCTTTCTTCATCACGGCCTTGCAATTTTGCTATCTCAGCAAAGCTTAAGCCATCAAGCACATGCCAGACAAAGGCCTGGCGTTTTTCCTCAGGCACCCGTGAAAGCTCGCGCATAATAAGGTTTGAAAGCTCCTCTGCCGAAAGAGCTTCTTCGGGCTCGACAACTTCTCCCGCAGGAAGCACATCTTCCCAGCGAAGCCTTTCTTCTTCTACAAAATACGGGCTATCTGGCATCTCTTTCAGTTTGTAGCGAATGTCATCAAGTGGCACACTTTCTTCCACAGGAATTGCTTCATGCCCTTCTTCTCTTAGTTTTTCAATCTCGCGTTTTATAATTTCGAGGATTTTCTTATGCAAAGCATGGGCCAAATCCCCCATGCTGACTATCTGGTCATAGTTTTCATAAGCCCAAAGAACCGCTTCATCCACTACATCTCCCGGATCAAGATATTCTGGCGGAAGTTCGCCGGTTAGCTGATGAAAGAGGATCTCACGCCTTGCAATACGGTATAAATCGCGGAGTAACGGACGCAAACGGTCCATAAAGCGCTCTTTCAAATCGGCCTTTTTATCCACCGCAAGCTCAGGCAAAGCCCGAGCCATTTCCTGGACATAGCGAGCATGACGCTTAAAAACATGTTCCCCACGAAGCTCAGCAAGATGCCGCGCAAGCTCTTTTTCAAGACGCTCACGGGCTATTTTGAATGCTGTTTTCATCTGTTTGTGCTCTCCACGAGCAGATAACACCCCCTGAGGCACAGAAAGTGTAAGTTGTACAAAATAAAACTTTTTCTTCTCAAGGCCTTCTACTACAATGCGCAAATACACCAGGTCAGGATCAAACTTTTTGGTCAGTTTTTCAAAGCGCTGTACCAACCTGGCCACGTGGGCCTCTGCTAGCTTTTTGTCTGCAGGACTTATGTCGCGATATGTTACATGGTACTTCATATCTCCCTCCTTCTAATTATTTTTAGATTATGCCTTCTTTGGTAGGTATTCCTCCAAATCTCGTTTCGCCCCTCTCTAATGAACCTATAATCATGGGACGTTCGATTTCCATGATGATTTTGCCACCATAAAAGACCATAACCGTCCCTGTGGACTCGCTAACGGTAATAGCAATGGCATCGGTGATGGCCGTGATAGCAGCAGCTGAACGGTGACGTGCTCCAAGGCCTGGAGGAATCTCCACCCTCACTCCTCCAGCCTTTATAAAGGCTCCTGCGGTTTCAATAACCCCGTCTCCCCTGATAATAAAAGCCCCATCAAGGCTTGCAAACTCTTTTACGGTTTCTTCCAAACTTGGGTCTAAAATGTTTCTTTCTTCTTCAGAGTAACCCTTAAAGGGATTCAAAACGAGTTGCTCACAGTACTCAAGCACTCTCTCGGTATCTCCCACAATAAAAAGCGTGCCAACGGGTTTACCCTCACGTCCTTCCACTGCAAGGTCAACGGCTATTTCAAGGACTCTCAAAAAAACTTCAGGACGAACCACTTCAGGGAGATGCTCTAGCTGATGAACATCAAAAAATTCAAACTCATCGCCAATATCAAGGATAAAAAGGGCGTCAAGAAAACCACTTTCTGCTATTCCTGAAAGACAAAGGACAATATCGTCAGGGAGAAAAAGGTCCCTTGAGATCCCGACCAGGATGGCTATTTTCATCTGCCCGAGACGGGTAAGCTTTATATGGGGAACCCTGATAACCGTAACTTTTTCGGGGAGCCTTTCGTCTAATTCTTCCCTGCTTACCAAAACCAGCTGGGTTTCGCCTAATTTTTCGATAAAGGTGTCAAGTAAGTTACGGTTTTTGAAGACATCGGCATAAACCATCACCGCCCTTATGGGGATGCATTTAGAAAGTTCAGCGGCATAGTCCAGAAGCTTTTCTGTCAGGCACCTTTTAAAATCGTTGGCTCCCCGCACCATAATGTGATCTCCTCTTAAGTGTTTCCGAGGAGACCGTAAGTGCGGGAATTTCGCGTGTCAAGGTAAGAAAAGAAAGGCCCTCGTAAAGAATCTCTGCTAAAAGAACAAGATTCATAACGTCTTCACGGTTGTAGTTGATAAGGGCTTCAAGGGCACGGGTAT
Organism: Thermodesulfatator atlanticus DSM 21156; assembly: GCF_000421585.1. Classification (NCBI taxonomy): domain Bacteria; kingdom Pseudomonadati; phylum Thermodesulfobacteriota; class Thermodesulfobacteria; order Thermodesulfobacteriales; family Thermodesulfatatoraceae; genus Thermodesulfatator; species Thermodesulfatator atlanticus. The sequence continues at coordinate 95,028 of NZ_ATXH01000003.1, read as the reverse complement.
CGCCTCTGCGACGGAAACGTCGCCAGAGCCTTACCGCTTCAAGGCCATCGAGCCCGTCAACTTCATCTGGCCTACGAATTCCTAGCTGTCTTTCGATAGCCTTTAAACCACCTTTTAAACCAAGCCGTTTAAAAAGCGGACACAAATCTAGATGAACTTTGGGAAGAGGGAGCCAGGGATAATGGCTCCGTAAAAAGGGATAATCAAAAAAAGACCCTCCAAAAGTAACCACAAGCTCTGCTGAGGCAAGAATTTCAAGACCTTCGTCTAAATTTTCGCCTGCAAGAAAGGCCCGAAACTCTTGGCCATCGTAAATCCCTATCACGGTAACCTGGTTAAAACCCCTTTTTAGGCCGTCGGTTTCTATATCCAGAAAAATGGCCCTGTGTTTGAAATGTTTAAAAAGCCGCCAGTGATGCTTCTTACGCAGAAGCGCCGCAAGGGAAGAAAGATCGTCTTTTATAGCCAGTGTTTTTTCTAATTTACGCTGCCAAAAAGAGAGCCTTCCCTTTGATACTCCGGGAAGGCTCTTCTGTGCTAAAAAATCCCACCAGGTGCAAACACCATTTTGCCAGAGCTCAAATTCTCGTCTTTCTCCAAGACCCGGCAAATGTACAAAAGTCCGGTAAAGCATTAAAGGTTCTCAAGATTAAGCTTGGTCTTATACTTCTTCTTGAGTTCGCTCAAGGCCTTTTCCAGGGCTTCCTGCTGTTTTTGGGTGAGATATTCCTCTTTTACTTTTTCTTTTACTTCTTCAAAGCTCTTTTGTCTGGCTTTTTTGTGTTCTTCAACCTGGATTATGTGAAAACCAAAAGGCGTGCGCACTGGTTCGCTAATTTCACCAGGCTTAAGAGTAAAGGCTGCCTCTTCAAATTCTTTGATCATCTGGCTTCTGGTAAAAAAGCCGAGTTCTCCGCCTTTTTCTTTGGTGCCAGGATCATCGGAATATTCTTTGGCAAGCTTGGCAAAATCAGCGCCTTTAAGAAGCTTTTGACGAATCTCTTCGGCCTTTTTCCGGGCCTTTTCTACTTCCTTTTTGGACGCATTCTGTGGGACCGCTATCAAAATATGGCGGGCCCTCACCTGCTCTGGCTCCTGGAACTTATCTTTATGCTTTTCATAATAGGCCCTGAGTTCTTTGTCAGAGACCTGTTGCTTAACTTTTCCCAGCACTTCTTTTTCAAGATAAGCTTGAGCCAGAATTTGTTTGGTGGCTTCTTCTATTTGCCTTTTAACCACAGGATCTTTGTCAAGCCCGGCTTTTTGGGCACCTAAAGCAAAAAGAGAGATTTCAACCCAGCGCTTTACCAGTTCCTTTTTTAACTCTGGCTGATGCGCAATAATCATTTTGATTTGCGGCGGAGCCGCTTCAAGCTGGGCTTCGAACTCTTTTTTTGTGAGCTTATACGGACCAACTTCAGCTAAAACCTCGTCTCCGGCATAGGCATTGCCTAAAAACCCCACAAACAAACAAATACTCAAAATCGCCAAAAATCTCATAATTCCTCCTTTTTGATTAAATTATGTGCCTGCGCATAAGAGGACTACTTTAGCGCACGATGCTTTTTGCGGGATAATAACCTGGCCCAGCAGTGGTGTTGGGTAACACCAAGGAATTCGGACCAAGAAGTGTTCCGGGATTGGTGACACTGTTACATCCCGTTTGCACGCCATCGCCTAAAATAGCCCCTAATTTCCTTAAACCGGTATCAATAACCTCACCTGAAATTTTTATTTTTACCGAATCGCCTTTTAATTTTAGATTCGCAAGTTTAGTGCCAGCACCTAAGTTGACCTCATAACCCAGGATGCTATCTCCCAAATAAGCAAAATGCCCTGCTTTAGCCCCATCAAGCATGATGCTATTTTTGATCTCAGTAGTGTGGCCTACTACACAACGTTTCCCCACGTAAACGTTTCCCCGCACATAAGCCCCTTGCCGTACCTCGGTGAAATCTCCGATATGCGCAGGGCCCTTCAAAAGTGAGCCCGCCTCAACAAGAACCCCTTTGCCTATTTCAATTAGGTTGTCTAAAAAAACGGCTCCGGCACAAAGCACACTTGCCCCTTGAAGTACTTTTCCTTGTATTTCAACCCGAAGTTTTTCCTTGGTAGCATCCCCAAAGGTTATCTCCACCCCTTCTGCGGGAAAAAGCTCCTCTTCAAAGAGGATATATATTTGTGGTAAGGGGATTCCCAAAGGAAGTTTACTGATATTGGGCTGGAGCAAAGATCTCAAACGCTCTTTAAGTCTTGCTATCCCTTGCCATACAGGTTCGTTTAATTCAAATAAATCTTCAAATCCAGGGTATTCTCCACCAGGGAAAAAATCATGGGGATAAATCATTTTGCCTCCCCTTTGGACTTAAGAACTTCAACCAAAGTTGGCCCAATTTCTACCAAACCTAACTCGGTAATTTCCATCACATGGACTTTGGTATCATGGCCACACATACGGCACCCATCAATACGAAAAAGGCGGACAATCTCACCAATGTCTGTTTTATAAAGCTGTGCAGCCCGGGCTGAAAGTATAAGCTCCTTGGAAAGAACCATGGTGCTGTCGACAATGTGTCCTACCGCATAGCCTCCAGCAGCCTCTGCGGAAAGCTCTTCGTGCGAAGAACGCTTTTGCGAGATAAACAGGGCAGTCTGGTACCATTTTTTGCAAAAAGTATAAAGGGCCCGGACCACAGTGCGCGCAAGCATTTCTCGTGCCTCGTAAAGACCAGTAATAGAGTCTATCACCGTGCGGTGGACCTTATAAGTTCGGTATATATGCGCCAGGGTATCAAGAAGGGTAGGCATATCATCGCGCAGGCGCGCATAACTTGCCGCATCAAGAATGATGATGCGGTCTTCTATTTCTTTGAAATCAATCCCCATGGCCTTAGCCCGCTGCTCAAGCCCCACTGAGAGAAAAGAAGCAGGGGTTTCCACTGTTACAAAACAAACTGGTTCTCCAAGGCTTGCCTGTTTAACAGCAAATTGCTCAGCCATGAGGCTTTTCCCGGTATCAGGCATGCCGGTAAGATTCACTACACACCCTAAAGGAATCCCGCCAAGAAGCTTTCTTTGGGGTTTCCCGTCTTTCCATTCCACCACGTAAAAAAGTTCATCAAGACCTTTTACTCCGGTGGGCACACCGAGAAGCTTGGGAGCCTTTTCTTTGGCCTCAGAAACCTTATAAATAGCATCGTAAATTATGTGACGCTCCCTCTCATCAGTCATACTTATGCTCCTTTTTCAAGGGTTTCTCCGTCAGGGATGCGAAAATCTTCCGGGTAGTCCTCAACCGTCACATCAGGATAGATTACGCAATTGGTGCCAATTTCACTTCCTCCAGGAACGTATGCCCCCTTGCCGATCAAGGTAAGACCGGTAAAAAGATGTTTTGGAAAACGTGTGTTGATCTTGGTCTTATCACCCAGGCCGACTTTTGCTCCCTCCCCGATAAAGACTTCCTTGTCACAAATTACACGAAATACCTTTGCCCCCTTACTCACCCGCACACCGTGCATGAGCACACAGTCTTTCACATAAGCGTCTTCTTCAACAACCACGCCGGGGGAAAGAACAGAATTTTCCACTCTTCCGCCTATCAAGCATCCCGGAGAAATAACGCTATTTTCTACCTGCCCCTGGCAGAGGATTTGCGCTGGTGGCCAATCAGAAGTGAGGCCATGGGGCATAACGTTGGTCATAGTACCCCAGGCTTCAGGATCAAGGCCAGAATCTGGACGCAAAAGATCCATATTAGCCTGAAAATAGGATTCAAGGGTGCCTACATCGCGCCAATACCCCTCAAAACGATAGGCATAAACCCTTGCCTCAGCCAGAGCCTGTGGCAAAACATGCATTCCAAAATCGAGATTCTCTATGGTGGAATGTCTGAGGACATCTACCAGATATGAAGTGTCAAAAACGTAAACTCCCATCGAAGCCAAATTTGACCGGGCCTTAGCAGGTTTTTCTTCCCAATCAACAATACGGCCATCTTCCTCAGTAATGGCAATGCCAAAATGATGGGTTTGGTCCCAGGGCACAGGCATCATGGCCACGGTTACCTGAGCTTCTTTGGCCCTATGGTATGCAATAAGAGGGCGATAATCCATATAATAGACGTGATCCCCCGAAAGAATAATGACTTCCCGCGAAGGACGCCTAGTGATGAAATCAAGGTTTTGCCTTACCGCATCAGCAGTGCCACGATACCAGTCCCAGTCCTTTTCACCAGTTTTTGGGGGGAGAATGCGGACTTCTCTGGTGCGCCCGGAAAGATCCCAGGGGGAGCCGTCACCAATGTGATCCATAAGAGAAAGGGGCTTATACTGGGTTAGCACTGCCACACACGTAAGGTCCGAGTTAGAGATGTTAGAGAGGGTAAAATCAATGATGCGGTAAATGCCTCCAAAAGGGACTGCAGGTTTAGCCCTTTTACGTACTAAAATGTTCAGGCGACTCCCTACACCTCCAGCCAAAAGAACGGCTATGACATCTTGCATAAAAGACCTCTAGTTTTTTTATGTTTTAGCATTCTTAAGAGTTGGTGTCATCTCTATGCTTTCGAAATGATTTAAAAATTCCAAGCCTCATCGGGAATATTTGCGCAAAATACCACGCAATCGGTCAGCATGAGGATTTTTAACTATGCGTCCGTAAATAATATCAACGGGCCTTACGGAACGGCCATAATACATGCGATTCCAGGAATCTCGTGGTTTCACCACTGCACCCTCAAGGCTGATTCCCACAAAGGCCCCCTTAGAGCGGGCAAAGGCCAGGATGTCAACTAACTGGGCCTTAGCCCCCATACCCACCGGACCTGCAGCCACACTAACATCTCCTCCAAGCTTGACAGAGGTGGCCAAAAAAGAATCTATCCCCTTCTGAGTCATAATGAGAAGAATTATCTCAGAGGCCTCTCCCCCAAATTGCAAACCAAAGGAAACGGAACCTAGGGTATAAAAGGCGGGATATGACCAGTCTTTTCCAGGATAGCGCGCAAGCAAAACTCCGCTTCCCCCAGCACCTCCTATGAAAAAAGCCCCTTTAAGCATCTGGGGAATAATCAAAATTCCCCGAGCATCTTTTAAGTGCTCACGCATCCATTTCATCTGGTCATCTGCCAGAAAACGCTTAAGAGTAATGGTGGCCTTATCTACCAATTCATAAGGTGGGCTATATTTTTTGGCTGAAACAAGAGAACTATTAAAAAAAACAAACATCAGCACCAAAAAACAAATCTTTTTGAACATGAAAGCCTCCTAAATTTTCACTAATCCCTTGGGAGTAGACCTATATCTTAATTTTAATCGCATTGTTTAGCTTTTATTACTAGATCCCCTAACGATGTCAGGCGTTTAATACCCCTTTCTATTTATGGGAGCATGCTTTATCCGACAAGGTGTCATTGCAAGGCGACCTGTACCCCCCCCGCGATCCCAGCTACACCGTCATCACGAGGCGTGCTATCGCACGCCGAGGTGATCCCTGTCCCGAACACAGTGAGGGATCTAGATTGCTTCGCTTTGCTCGCAATGACGGCGAATGCATCATCGCGAGGAGGCCTGTTAAGGCCGACGAAGCGATCTCTATCCTATTTTACGCTCCTAGTAATAATTTAAAATAGTCTTAAGATAATTAAAAAAATAGTCTTAAGGGGACAGGCCAACAGGCCTGTCCATCGCTCATGATGGTTAAAATTTATATTAGCCTTAAATTTGGCAAAGGGCTGTTGAAGGTGTATTAAAATTTTATGGAACTTTTCGTGATGTTTGACAACCGCGCTACTGCCCCTGGTTTTACCTTTGGCTGGGGATATAGTGTTTTCATAAGACCCCTTGGCCTACTTTTTGACACCGGCTCAGAAACCCCTTCTCTTATCAAGAATTTAAATCTTTTTGGCATTGAACCCGCAGAAATTGAAATTATTTTTCTTTCCCATTTTCATTGGGACCATACCGGCGGCCTTTTAGGGCTTCTTCCTTTTCTCAATGAACCGGAGGTCGTAGTGCACAGTGCCTTTTCTCAGGGGTTTTTAAGTGAAGTAAAGCGCCTGGGCAGAAAGATAACGCATTTAGACAACCCGTCTGAAATAGCAAAAGGCGCCCTTAGCACCGGACTCCTAAAAGGGCCTCTCCCAGAAGCTGGAATCATTTTGCAAACTCCCCGAGGGAATTTGCTACTCACCGGATGTGCCCACCCTGGCATCGTCTATATGACAGAACAGGCAATAAAGATCTCCGGGCACATTCACATGGTAATGGGAGGCTTTCATCTCTTGAGAAAACCTGCCCAGGAAGTCATAGCTACTGCCCAGCAACTCAAAAAACTAGGCGTTTTAAAAGTAGCCCCCTCTCACTGCACCGGAAAAAAAGCCGAAGCCATCTTTGAAGAGATCTTTTCAGAGGACTTCATCTCCGTAGGCGCCGGAAGCATCTTAAGTTTTTGAAAAAGTAAGATGCCTGTCCAAACTATAAGCATTTCCTTGAATAAACCTTACACTTCAGGCAAAATGGAAAAAATTTCCCAAGGGGTGGAGGAATTAAATGGCCAAAAAAGATCCCATTGGGGATTTTCTCAAAGAACTAGGTATAAAAGAAGAAACTACAGGTCAATCAAAGCCAAAAACTCGCCGCAAGAGCAAAAAAAACACTAACACATCAAATAACAACGGGGCCAACCTCGGGTTTGAGGCCAAGCTCTGGGAAGCAGCCAATAAGCTCCGAGGACATCTTGACGCTGCAGAATACAAGCATGTGGTCTTAGGGCTCATTTTTCTCAAATATCTTTCTGACGCCTTTGAGGAAAAAAGAAAGCAGTTAGAAAAAGAACTCGCCGATCCTGAAAGTCCCTGGTTCATAAAAGAACCTGAAGCACGGTATGAAACTTTAGAAGATCGTGATGAATATCGTGCTGAAAATGTCTTTTATGTTCCACCCCGTGCCCGGTGGTCATACATTCGGGAAAGAGCCAAGCAACCTGAAATCGGCCAAATCATTGACGACGCCATGGTTGCCATCGAAAAGGAAAATCCGAGCTTAAAGGGCGTTCTTCCCAAAATTTATGCCAAGCCAGAGCTTGACAAGCGGCGCCTAGGGGAGCTCGTTGATTTGATTAGCGATATCGGCCTTTGGGACCACGAAAACCGATCCAAAGACATTTTAGGCCGTGTTTACGAATACTTTCTTGGTCAGTTTGCCAGTGCCGAAGGGCGCAAGGGTGGCGAGTTTTACACTCCGCGATGCATCGTTCGGCTCCTCGTGGAAATGATCGAACCTTACCAGGGCCGGGTATATGACCCATGTTGTGGCTCAGGAGGTATGTTTGTCCAGAGCGAAGAATTCATCAAGGCCCACGGCGGGCGCATTGGAGACATATCCATATATGGCCAGGAGTCAAATCCGACCACCTGGCGCCTGGCCAAGATGAACCTTGCCATTCGGGGCATAGAGGCCAACCTCGGCCCCCACGCGGCGGATACCTTCCATAACGACTTACACCCCACCCTTAAAGCCGACTTCATCCTTGCCAATCCGCCCTTTAACCAAAAAGACTGGGGACAGGAAGCGTTAAAAGGTGATGTGCGCTGGAAATTCGGGGTTCCTCCGGCCAACAACGCCAACTTTGCCTGGGTGCAGCACATCATCCACCATCTTTCCCCGGTAGGCATTGCCGGCTTTGTTCTCGCCAACGGGTCGCTTTCTTCCAATCAGGGAGGAGAAGGCGAAATCCGCAAAAAGATTATCGAAGCCGATCTGGTGGACTGTATTGTGGCTCTTCCCCCGCAGCTTTTTTATAGCACCCAGATTCCGGCCTGTCTCTGGTTCATTGCACGGGATAAATCAGGCAAACCCACCAAAGGCGGCAAGCCTTTACGCGACCGTCGTGGAGAGGTCCTTTTCATTGACGCCCGCAAGATGGGAGTCATGGTGGATCGCGTCCATCGGGAGCTAACAGACGAAGAGATCAAGAAAATTGCCCGGACATACCACGCCTGGCGCGGTGAGGAAATCACTTCAGATTCCCCTCTCCCTGGGGGAGAGGGGCTAGGGGTGAGGGGATATAAAGACATCCCCGGATTCTGTAAAAGCGCCACTATAGAGGAAATCAGAGAGCACGATTACATCCTCACCCCTGGCCGCTATGTTGGCGTAGAGATTCAGGAAGAGGACGATGAAGTTTTTGAAGAGAAGATGAAGCGCCTGGTGGCTGAGCTAGAGACTCAATTTGCCGAAAGCACAAAACTTGAAGAGGCTATAAGACGTAATTTGAGGGAGCTTGGGTTTCTGTAACTATTTCTTGAAGTTTATCATAAAAAAATTTATACACTAGGAGACAAAAGTGGCTAGTGGCAAACTTTTGCGCCAGTTGATTAAAACAGGTATAGAAGGAAACATTGAAGCTTTTAGGCGGGTCTCAGAAGAAATTATTCGCGAAGAACGAAGGAAACATCACCATCTTTTAGCAAATGATCTAGAAAAGATTCTTTATGGAAGACCCCAAAATCTCCCTCGGAATTATCTTCAGCCTCCAAAAGATAAAGATCGCGGTTTGCCCTTAATTCACATTTTACAACCAACAAGACGCCTCGAAGATGTAGTTCTTTCTGATGAAAACTTCTCCATTATAGAAGAAATCCTCAAGGAATATCACTACGAAGAACGACTTCGCAGCTACGGCCTTGTTCCAACAAATCGCCTTCTCTTTTGTGGGCCGCCGGGATGTGGCAAAACTTTAACTGCTGAAGTTATAGCTTCAGAACTTGGCCGTCCGTTTGGGATTGTCCGGATTGATAGCGTAGTGTCTTCCCTTTTGGGAGAGACGGCAGCTAATCTTCGCAAAATTTTTGACTACATCTCTAATATTCCGATGGTAGTACTTTTTGACGAATTCGATGCTTTAGCCAAAGAACGAGCAGACCAGACAGAGCATGGAGAGATTAAGCGGGTAGTCAATGCCACTTTACAGATGTTGGATGATTATCGTGGGCGCAGTCTGCTTATTGCTGCTACCAATCATGAGATGATTCTTGATATTGCCATCTGGCGACGTTTTGAAGAAGTGCTGGTATTTGATCGTCCCAATATCGAACAGATTCGACGTTTACTCGAAATTAAATTACGTGGTGTACGGAGAGACTTCGATATTTCGGACACAAATATTGTTTACAAATTTAAAGGGTTAAGTCATGCGGATATTGAAAGGATATTGCGAAGAGCGGTTAAACAAATGATTCTTAGTGGAGAAGAATTCTTAAAGGAACGCCATATTATAGCCGCTCTCCAGAGGGAGGAAGCTCGCCAAAAACGAATTAATCAAGGTTAAGGAAATGGAGGAACGGAGAGAAAAATACCGTCATCTTCAATTAATTCGGGAAGAACCAATCACGGAAAGAAGGCCTAAAGGAGTTCCCAGAGTACGAAAACCAGATGATCCTATAGAGCATGCCCGTTTCCTCAAAAAATCTATAGCAGGAGCCACCCATGAAGCTAAGAAAGAGATTAAAGGTTATGATGAAAGACTTCTAATCCGTTTAGAGATTCAGGAAGCCTTTCCTATAGAAAGACTCGGACAACTAGGGCCAAATGTAGAATTCGTTAGCCAAGAAGATAAAAACATTGTTTTAGCCTTCGCCAACGAAGAAGACCTTGCAGAATTTGAGGCCCGTTTAATAACTCTGGTTAAAGGAGAAAAACCCAAATACTTAGAATTAATCTATGCTTTGCAAGACATAGGCGCCTGGACGCCGGAACATCGCAAAGGTTGGGCACTTAGAAACGAAGGATTCCCTGAAACCGAGCTTTTCATATTAGACGTGGAATTGTGGCCACTGGAAATTTCAAGAGAAAGAGAGCTCCAGCAAGAAGCTTTTAAAAAATGGTGTCACCAGCAGGGGATAGAAATCCTCGATTGGGTGGGAGATCCTCTTCTTTTCCGGGTCCGGGTTTCTTTAGCACAAGCGGAAGAACTCTTACGGTATCGCGATGTGCGCCTTGTAGATTTACCGCCCAAATATGGATTAGAAAGGGCTTTGCTTCATATAGATATTAAAGAGATACCAGATCCACCACCTCCTCCTGATAATGCTCCCATAATAGGAATTCTCGACAGTGGAATTGTTTCTGCTCATCCTTTATTGAAATCTGCCGTAGGAGATGTGCAGAGTTTCCTGCCTGATTATCCTCCACAGGATGGCACCGGACATGGCACGCTGGTAGCAGGGATAGCTCTTTATGGCGATGTAGAAGAAAAGTTGCGTAATCGCGGATTTATTCCTCTGTTTCATCTTGTTAGCGGTAGAATAATAGATGACGAAAACGAAAACAAAAGCGGATTTATAGAAAAACACATAGAGGAATCCGTTCGATATTTTTATGAACACTATGGCTGTAAAATTTTTAACCTATCATTAGGAGATCGCCGAAAACCTTACCTGGGCGGTCATCTTCGAGGGCTAGCCTACACATTGGATAAGTTAGCTAGAGAATTAGGCGTATTATTCATTGTTTCTGCTGGAAATGTTTTAGTTGATCAACAAGATGGGCGTTCCTGGAAAGAGGATTATCCACGTTATTTACTCAATGACGAGTGGGCTATACTGGACCCGGCTCCGGCGTTGAATGCTATTACAGTAGGAAGTATTGCCCGATGGGATCAAACTTACAACAGTCAGCGATATGAAAATGATCCGGCAGAAATCCCTATCGCTAGGTGGAATCAACCCTCTCCATTTACTAGACATGGCCCTTCTATAGGCGGAGCTATTAAACCAGAGCTTGTAGCCTATGGAGGAAATTGGGCAGTTAATGTTCGTACTTCCTTTGGGATCTTAAATAGAAAACAAGGGTTAGGCGAACTTTCCTTTAATAAAGACTTTGCTAATAACGGGCTTTTTGCCGAAGAGTCTGGGACAAGTTTTTCCGCTCCGCATGTTACCCATTTGGCAGGCTTAATCCTTTCAGAATATCCCGAAGCCAGTCATAATCTGCTTCGTGCTCTTTTAATTGCTCATGCAGACACACTTGAGGAGTGGAAAGACTTATTCGAAGAAGAAAAAGATATTCTTAAAGTCTGCGGGTATGGTTTGGTTGATCCGGAAGCGTTAATCAACTCTTCAGAAAACGATGTTACTTTAATTGTCGAAGATCGCATACCAAATAAACGGCATCACTTCTATGAAATTCCTCTCCCCGAGGACTTCCTTTCTCCGGGCAGACGCATACGAGAAATCCGGGTCGCTCTTGCTTATACTCCCGCGGTAAGAACTACTCGTATTGATTATAAGGCCACTAGGATAGAATTCCGTTTGATAGCTGGAGATGATCTAGATTATGTCAGCAGGATGTTTAATGCCGCTACATCAAAAGAAGAATATGAACGTATCCCAGAAATATCGAAACCTAATATAGGTACCCAATTACGGGGTAAAGGTACGGTTCAAGGGGCTATTTGGAACTGGAAACAACTTAACGCAAATTCCATTTTGAGAAGAAAGAAACTATTTGTAGTGGTTACGCGTAATGACTTCCCCTGGGGAGAGGCTATCTCTGCAGAAGAAGAGCCTTACGCTCTGGTAGTCCGTATACGCGATCCCCAAAATCTTAACGCCAGATTGTATTCGCAGATCAGGGAGAGGATTGAAGAGAGGGTAAGGGTGAAGTTTTAGTAGTTTGCCGAACATAGACATAGAAGAATGAGTGAGGTGTTAAATTGAAATGCATAAAGCAAAACTGAAAGAAGTTGCGAGAATTCAAGGTGGATATGCTTTTAAAAGCTCAGACATGGGCACAGAAGGTTGTCCAATAATAAAGATTAAAAATATAACTCCTCCGACAATAGACATAGTTAATGTCGAAAGAGTCCCTTACGAAGTAATTGAAACTATACCCAATGTTGATAAATATAAACTTAAAAAAGGTGATGTATTAATAGCCATGACCGGAGCCACAGTGGGAAAAATAGGAAGATTTCCCAATACAACGGAAACTTATTACCTAAATCAACGAGTTGGAAAACTGGTTTTAACAAATCATGAAAAAGCAGATTATGATTTTCTTTATTACGTTCTTTCCCAACCAGGTTGTATTAGACAAATATTTTCTATGGCGGATGGAAGTGCTCAAGCAAATATAAGCGCCTCCCAAATAGAAAGTTTGGAGATTCCTCTCCCTCCTCTCCCCGAACAGAAAGCCATTGCTCACATACTAGGCACGATAGATGACAAGATAGATCTTAATCGGCGGATGAATGAGACGCTCGAGGAGATGGCGAAGGCCATCTTTAAATCCTGGTTTGTGGACTTTGACCCGGTGATTGATAACGCTCTTAAGGCCGGAAACCCCATCCCTGACGCCTTGGCGGAAAAGGCCGCCCGCCGCCGGACCATCCTTGAAAATTCCACTTCCGGCTCCCCTTTCCCAAAAGTGGAGGGATTAACCCCTACCCTTCTCCCTGAAGGAGAACAAATAGCTTCAAAATCCCCTCTCCCTGAGAGAGATGAACCAACCTCGCATTCCCCTCTCCCTGAGGGAGAGGGGGTAGGGGTGAGGGGAAAAGAAGAAATAAAAGACCTCATCTCCTTTGCCCGCAAACTTCGCAAAAACCAGACTGACGCCGAGGCATTCATGTGGCGTCTTTTACGCAATAGACAATTCTTGGGACTGAAATTTCGCCGACAGCATCCTATCCCTCCTTATATTGTTGATTTTTACTGCCACGAATTGAAACTCGCCATAGAGATTGATGGAGGCCATCACAACGAACCCGCACAGCGAGCCAAGGATGACAGGCGAACGGCTTATTTGCAAAGTAAAGGAATTGAGGTTATCAGATTTTGGGCCCATGATGTGCTTAAGAGGACGGAATCTGTTCTGGAAGCTCTTTATCAAAAGATTATGGAGATAAAGGAACCCTCACCCCCTGGCCCCCTCTCCCATAGGGAGAGGGGGGATAATATCTTTACGCTTTCTCCCGAAATCGCCCGGCTCTTCCCTGATTCCTTTGAGGAGTCCCCCCTCGGACCGATACCGAAGGGGTGGAGGGTGGGAAAACTGGGAAATTTAGCTCATGTAACAAGTGGTCAAAGGCCTAGTATGGTATCTGAGAACTGGTCTGATGAAACACCAATTCCAATATTTGGAGGGGGTGGTGTTCAAGGATATACGGAAGAACCTTTATACAGAAATCCCATCTTAATTACCGGTCGTGTAGGGACATTGGGACAAGTCTTTAGAGTAACTTATCCATGTTGGCCTTCTGATAATACTTTAGTAATTATACCTACAGGAAATAGTTACCTTCATTTTGTTTATCAACAACTAAAAAGAACAAATTTAGAAAACTTGAATAGAGGATCAACTCAACCTCTTATCACACAAAAAGATGTCAAAAATATACGATTTATTGTCCCTAAAGATCAAATTTTAGTAGTTTATTATAGTTATGTAGAAAAATTTTACAAAAAAATTGATCAAAATAATCGAGAACTTAAAATCCTTTCTTCCATCCGCGATACCCTCCTTCCCAAACTCATTTCCGGCCAAATCCGCATCAAAGATGCGGAAAAATTTGTGGAGGAATTAGGTTTATGAGTTTGAAACAAGAAATATTTTTTTAGGAGGGAGCTTTAATGACTTATTTTAGACAAGAGGAAAACTTATATATTGACGATAGAGTATTAATTGACAATTCAATACGAGAGTCGCTAAAGAACCTTGCCCTTAAAAATCTAGATAAAAATATTTATGTATTAAATGTTCCGTTACCTTTGAAACATTCACGAAAGTATGAGTATGAAAAGCATGCTTTTATGATAATTATACCAGGATATAAAATAATTTTCTGTGATTTAAGCAAGAATTCAGAACTATTTAAAGAATATCAATATGATATTTTGGATTCTATAAGTGAATTATTAGGAGTGTATGGTTTTAAAGACAAAGAGTTTATTGGAAGACCTCATAAATGGTTCGATAAAATAAAAGAAGAAATTAATAGCCCTGAAAATTTAGACGAGTTGGATTTTGATTATTACAGAATAGAAAATTTAGAAGATAGAAAACGCTGCGAAATAGTTATTTCGTTATTATTAGGAAGCATTAATGATGCAAATAAAATTACTACTTTAATGCCGGAAGGAGTAATAGAAAAGATAAAACAAAGAATTATAATATTTGATGCATATCAGTTAAAATTTTTATATGGTGAGCCACGTGATAAAAAAACGATAATAATTCAAGGACTTTCCGGAACAGGTAAAACAGAGTTATTATTTCATAAACTGCGAGAATTATATCTTTTAACAGAAGGTAAGATTTTATTTACTTGTCATAATAAAATTTTAGCTAACGATTTAAAAAGAAGAGTAATAGAATTTTTTAATATTACTAGTGTTAACAAACAGATAGAAGAAGATAGACTCATGATAATGCATGCGTGGGGTAGTCGTAATAATATAAAATCAGGTGCTTACAGATATATAACTTATTTTTACGGGTTAGATTTTTATACTTATAGTGAAAAAAGTTTTGCAGATGCTTGTAAAGTAGCTTATGAGCAGATTTTAAGATTGAAAAATCATAAAAAAGATGATTTTCAATATGCTTTTGATTATATTTTGATAGATGAAAGTCAGGATTTGCCGGATGGATTTTTTGATCTCTGTGAATTAGTTTGTAAAGAAAAGGTTTATATAGTTGGAGATATCTTTCAATCAATTTTTCGTAAGCCAACTTTTGAAGAAGCAATTAAAGCAGATATAATTTTAAATAAATGCTATAGGACTAATCCTAAAACATTGATGTTTGGACACGCGTTATGTATGGGGCTTTTTGAAGATGAAAAATTAAATTGGATTGATTCAGATGATGGCTGGTTATCTCTCGGGTACAATATAGAACATTTAAATGGAAATGTTAAATTACAAAGAATCCCCGTAAAAAGATTTGATGATATTGATGAGGAAGAGCTGGAAAAAAAGATTGAAGAATTGCCTGTTGATATAATACAAAGTTCTGAAGATGAAGAAGAATTGATTGAAAATATTGTAAATCAAATAGAAAAATATCTTAATGCTTTTAAACAAATGGAAAACACAAGTCTTTCTCCAGATGATGTGGCTGTTATTTTTGTAGATGACATTCCTCAAGTGTATATTTATGCAGAAAAATTACCGTTTAAAATTTATAGTAAATTTGGCTGGGAGTGTAATATTGCCTTTAAAAGTAAAAAAAGAAAAGAGGGAAAACTTTTTATAACAAATAGAAACAATGTGAAAGGATTGGAATTTCCTTTTGTTATTTGTATTGTAATGGGATTATCTGATGATGTTTTAAAGCGCAATGCAATATATTCTATGCTTACAAGATCTTTTATAGGTTCAAGTTTAATTGTATGTAAAATTCAGCAAAATCTTTTGAGTAGATTAAACGATGGTTTAAAGGAAATAAAACAGAAAAATTATATATTATCTAAAGAACCAAGTGAGTCAGAAAAGCAGAAGATAAGAGAGAGACTTATAAGAATAATTCAGCCCAAAAATTTAGAGAAAATTATAGAAGAAGTTATGAAGAAAAAGCAAATATCAGATGCAGAAGTGAAGAAAAAAATCAAAGGAATAGTAAAAATAATGTATTCTGATAAGCTAGATTGGTTAGAGGAAGATATTGAAAAAGAAATAGAATTTTATTACAAAAAATTGAGTTAGGAATGTAAAAATGGAGCAAGTATTTTATTTTGATCTAAATGATCGAGAGCTTCTTTTTTATAAATATAAACAAGAAATTGAAGATATGATTATTCGAAATAAAAATCATGTTGCAAAATTCCTAATTAGAATCGTAAAATTAATACTCTTTTATCCAAACAAAATAAAAGAAGGTGTATGTAATGAAGAAGGAACTTTGCAAATTTTTATAAAAGACCGCATTAAAAGAGTATTTTATGTATCAAGCTCTAAAATAACTTCTGTTTGTTTTCCGTTTTATATTGCTACAGATAGAAAAAAATACATTATAAAATATCTAGATATATTGATAGATGAACAAAAGTTAATTTGTATAGAAAAATTAATAAACGACGGAAATCTATTTGATAAAATGAGAATTAATGGAGAAATCTTAGATTTACAAATAGAAATCGAAAGTGCTTTAGAAGATATTGTAGGCGAATTTCATTTGCAAGATAGAGTAGTAAAAGAAGTGATGAGATTATATTTGGAGCTATTGATATTAGAAGATGGTTATATAAGATTTGAGGAAGATGAAACGAGAGAACACCCCAAAATTCATCCTAGATTTCATTTTGATATTTTTTATACTAATGGCGCAACTTTTAAACTTGGAGCTTCAAATAAAACTACTCTTTCAAGCTTCTTAGATCTACTTAATTTAAAAACTGAATGTTTCTACCTTCAAAAATAATAAAGCATTAAAACTAAGATGGTGAAGAAATCTTCAGATAGTCAAAAGTGTTGAAAAAATGAAAATCTCTGAATCACTCCTTGAAAACACGGTTTTATCCTGGTTCGAGAACCTGGGCTATCAAATCCTCCACGGCATAGGAAGCCCTCACCCCCAGCCCCTCTCCCAGAGGGAGAGGGGAACAGATAACAAAAGGGTCTCCCTAGGAGAGGGGGGAGATATAGCGGAACGGGATTCCTGTTCGGAAGTAGTCCTTGAGGAACGGCTGCGAGAGGCGGTTTATAGGCTCAACTCTAATGTTTCTGTACAGGCTCTGGAAGATGCTATCCGCAAGGTGCTTCATCCTGACTCGCCAGATTTAATTCTCAACAATCGGGCCTTTCATCGGATGCTGGTTGATGGGGTAGAGGTGGAAGTTCTTAAAGACGGTGAAGTGCGCGGAGAGAGGGTGGTTCTCGTTGATTTTGAAAACCCGGAGAACAACGACTGGCTGGTAGTGAATCAGTTCACCGTGCAGGAAGGGCAAAACATCCGCCGGCCGGATGTAGTGGTCTTTTTAAACGGCCTTCCTATAGCGGTGATAGAGCTTAAGAACCCTGCCGATGAGGAAGCCACCATCTGGACCGCCTTCAACCAACTTCAGACCTACAAGCAAGAGATTCCCTCACTTTTTGTCTATAACGAGCTTTTGATCATCTCGGATGGCCTTTCCGCCCGACTTGGTTCTCTTACGGCAGGTAGAGAATGGTTTCTCCCCTGGCGCACTATTGACGGCCAAGAACTGGCCCCGAAAACACAGCTTCAGCTTGAGGTTTTGATCAAAGGCGTATTCCGAAAGGACTTCTTGCTTGATTTGATCCGGCATTTCATCGTTTTCGAGGAAAACCGGAAGGGTCTGGTTAAAAAAGTAGCGGCCTATCATCAGTTCCACGCGGCAAGAAAGGCGGCCCAAAAGACTTTAGAGGCGGCAAGTCCCAGGGGGGATCGAAGAGGCGGGGTAATCTGGCACACACAGGGCTCTGGCAAAAGCCTTACCATGCTCTTTTTTGCCGGAAAGCTTATCAGGCACCCGGCCCTCAAAAACCCGACCATCGTTGTTATCACCGACCGGAACGACCTTGACGACCAGCTTTTTAGCCAGTTTTCCCGCGGCCATGAACTTTTGCGGCAAAGGCCGCTTAAGGCTGAAAGTCGGGAGCACCTGAAAGAGCTTTTGAGACGGGCTTCCGGAGGGGTGATCTTTACCACCATTCAGAAGTTTTCCCCTCACCCCCGGCCCCTCTCCCAGAGGGAGAGGGGAGAAGCTGGTAGTAAAAGTCTTTCCCTGAGGGAGAGGGGAGAAAAGGTTGGGTTTCCGTTGCTTTCTGATCGGGAAAACATTATCGTCATCGCTGACGAAGCTCACCGGAGCCACTACGGTTTCATAGATGGCTTTGCCAGACACCTGCGGGATGCCCTGCCGAACGCTACCTTCGTAGGGTTTACCGGCACGCCCGTTGAATTCGGCGACCGTAACACCAGGGCCGTATTCGGTGACTACATAGACATTTACGATGTGCTCCAGGCGGTGGAGGACGGCGCCACAGTGCCCATTTATTACGAAAGCCGTCTGGCCAAGCTTGAACTTCCGGAGGAACTAAAGCCCAAGATTGATGAAGAGTTTGAAAAGGTTACCGAGGAGGAAGAGCTTGAGCAAAAGGAAAAGCTCAAGACTAAGTGGGCCCAGCTTGAAACCATCGTAGGGGCCAAAAGGCGCCTTGAGGTCATCGCCCGCGACTTGGTGGAACATTTCGAGAGCCGACTTTCGGCCATGGTCGGAAAGGCCATGGTGGTCTGCATGAGCCGGCGGATATGCGTTGACCTTTATAACGAGATTATAAAACTGCGCCCTGAATGGCACTCTGAGGACGACGAAAAAGGCGTAATCAAGGTAGTGATGACCGGCTCTGCCAAAGATCCTTCCGATTGGCAACCCCACATCCGGAACAAAGCCCGAAGGGAAAGGCTTGCCGAGCGTTTCAAGGACCCGAACGATCCCCTGAAGATCGTCATCGTTCGTGACATGTGGCTTACGGGTTTCGATGTTCCGTGTCTCCACACCATGTACATTGACAAGCCCATGCAGGGGCACAACCTCATGCAGGCCATAGCCAGGGTTAACCGGGTCTTTCGGGATAAACCCGGCGGGCTGGTGGTGGATTATATAGGCATTGCCGATAGCCTCAAACGGGCTCTTGCCACTTATACCGCAGGCGGTGGCCGTGGGGAACCTGCGGTGGATCAGGACGAAGCGGTGGCTATTATGCTTGAAAAGTATGAAATCTGTAGGGACATCTTTCACGGTTTTGATTACCGAAGGGCTCTTTTGGCTAAACCGGAAGAGCGCCTTAAGATTTTGCGCGAGGCCGCGGATTTTGTGGCTGATCCCAAACGTAAAGACGCCTTCATTAAATCCGTAACCGAACTCTCCAAAGCCTTTGCCCTGGCCGTGCCCAGGGAGGAGGCGCTTAAGATTCGTGACGAAGTGGCCTTTTTCCAGAGTGTGAAAGCTGCTTTGGTAAAAATTACAAGAAGCGGGCGAACGATTTCCGACAAAGAGTTTGCCATCAGGCAGATCGTCTCAAGTGCCCTTGTGCCCAAAGGCGTTATTGATCTCTTCGAAGCCGCAGGCCTTAAGAAGCCGGATATATCCATCCTTTCCGACGAGTTTCTGGCCGAAGTGCGTAATTTGCCCCAGAAAAACCTGGCCGTAGAGTTACTGCGCAAGCTCATTAACGACGAGATCAAAGTGCGCCGGAGGAAAAACCTGGTCCAGGCCAGGAAGTTTTCAGAGCTTCTTGAAAAGACCATCAGGCGGTATCACAACCGGGCCATCAGCACCATAGAAGTAATCGAAGAACTTATCAAGCTAGCCAAGGAAATGCGGGAGGCTTACAGGCGAGGAGAAAAGTTAGGACTTTCCGAAGAAGAGCTTGCCTTCTACGACGCTTTGGAGACCAATGACAGCGCAGTGAAGGTATTGGGAGATGAAACCCTGCGTAAACTTGCCCGTGAACTTGTAAAGACCGTCCGCCAGAATGTAACCATAGACTGGACCGTGCGTGAAAGTGCCCGGGCCAAACTCCGCGTTATGGTAAAACGCCTTCTTCGTAAGTACGGCTATCCGCCGGATAAACAGGAAGAAGCCACTCATACTGTACTCAAGCAGGCCGAGTTATTCGGCTGGGAAGTTTCGTAAGCAAAATTTCAGTAAATCAACTATAAGAACGAACAAAAAGATAAGATTAAGCGAAAAGATGTGATCCAAGCAGCATGATATGTCTTAAAGACACATTGTTTAAACCGCGCGTCTGGCAAATTTTTCTTTCCAAAATTATCGAATTCTTTTTCCCGAGATATTGTTTTTCGTGCCGCAGAGTCCTTGCACTAAATGAACACCTCTTTTGCCGCCGATGCCAAAAGCAAGTGTTTTTAAACGAAAAAGAATACCTGCTAAAAGAAGAGTTTTTCACCAGGGTTTTAGCACCCTTTGCCTACGAAGAACCTCTTAGCCAGGCTATCAAAGACTTAAAGTACAAAAATAAGATCCATTTAATCCGAGAAATCGCGAAGTTCTCTCGCCCATACTTTGAAGAAATAGACAAGTCTTTTATTGTTTGCCCGGTGCCGCTACACTCCTTGCGCTTGCAAGAAAGGGGCTTTAACCAGAGTCTTTTGCTTGCCCGCAAGGTCTTTAAAAATCACCGGGTTGAAGAGCTTCTTTTGCGGCAGAAATACACCAAGCCCCAGGTAAGCCTTAAAGGCAAGGAAAGACGCCAAAACGTAAAAGGTGCCTTCAGGGTCAGGTATCCCGAACGCGTGCGGGGGCAAAGGGTCCTTCTTTTTGACGACGTGCTTACCACCGGCGCCACGGTTACTGAATGCGCTAAAACCTTGATAAAAGATGGCGCTACCGAAGTAGAAGTAGCCGTCCTGGCAAGAGCAGGCTAAAATGAGGCCCCATGAAAATAGGCCTTTTGCAATATCCCTTTTACCCTGAAGCAGAAAAGACCTTCCAGACCCTGTGCCAGCAGGTGGAAAAGGCTGAAAACGTAGATTTGCTTATAGCACCTGAGCTTGGCCTCACAGGCTACGAAAGCGCCCTTGAGCTGAAATTTATAAGGAAAGCCCTTGCCACCATTCAGCAAAAACTGGCCTCAAAAAATCTATCCTTACTCATCGGCGGAGCAGATCCTGAAACCCTCACCAGCGCTATCTGGCTCATCACCCCGGATAAAATCCAAAAAGTAGCGGAAAAAGTAAATCTTTTCCCTGGTTTTGACGAAGAAAAAGGCTTTAAGCCCGGCAGCCTCCTTCCCCCTTTTGAGATAAAAGATATTCCCTGCGGGGCCTTGGTCTGTTTTGACCTGAGGTTTCCCGAGCTTGCCAAAAGGCTTGTTTGTCAGGGAGCACAGGTGCTTTTTATCCTGGCGGCCTGGCCTAAAGAAAGGATAAAGCACTTTCAAAGCCTTGTTTGCGCACGGGCCCTGGAAAACCAGGTCTTTGCCGTGGGAGCAAACGCCTTAGGGCTAGTTCAAGATATCGAACTAGGTGGCCAAAGCATCGCTTTTGACCCCTGGGGTGAAAAACTCTTAGAAGCAAAGAGCAAAGGGGTTTTCACCTTTGCGCTTGATTTTAAAAGACTTGCCTTTGCCCGCAGTTTTTTTACCACCTCGCGCCTGGTCCCTCCGCCTTTTCCACAGGAAAAAATACTCCCTTTAGACGAACTCCTTATCCGCAGTAAATGGCAACGCCAGCTCGGCCAAAAAATGGTCTTTACCAACGGATGTTTTGATATCCTTCACGCTGGGCACGTAAACTACCTGGCCAAGGCCCGGGCAGCAGGAGATTTTCTCGTGGTGGGGCTAAACTCAGATGCCTCGGTAAAAAGGATAAAAGGCCCTTTGCGACCGGTTAACCCTGAAAAAATGCGGGCTCAAGTGCTTGCCAGCCTTTCTTTTGTTGACTACGTAACTATTTTCGAGGAAGATACGCCAGAAAAATTGATAAAAGCCCTTAAGCCTGATGTGTTGGTCAAAGGGGCGGATTGGCCTGAAGAAAAAATCGTAGGGGCAAGTTTTGTCAAAAGTTACGGAGGAAGGGTGTTACGTATCCCCTTTGAGCATCAAATATCAACCAGTCAGATAATAGCCAAAATCAAAGATGAAGCTTAAACCTTTTAACTCAGGCGGCATAATGCTCTCTTACCGCTGCCAGTGCGGTTGCAGGCATTGCGTTTATGCCTGCGGCCCCAGGTGGAAGGACTGGTTTGCCAAAGAAAAACTCGAAAACCTCTTCCGTGGCATGAGGGAAGCCTCGCCCCACATTAACGGATTTCACCTGGCAGGTGGGGAAGCCTTTTTAAACTTTGAACTACTCCTTTTTGCTGCTGAAAAGGCCATCTCTTTAGGGATTCCCATAGAATACATAGAGACCAATGCCGGCTGGTGTCAGGAGCCAGAGGCCGGCCGAGAAAAACTCCTAGCTTTAAAAGAAGTGGGCTTAAGGAGCCTTCTCATCTCCGTAAGCCCCTTTCATGCTGAAACTATCCCGCTTAAACGCACTATTTGTGCCATAAGAACCGCCGAACGAATCTTTGGACCCTCTAACATCATCGTTTACATGTGGCAGTTTATCGACTTAATCAAACGCTTTTCCGAAAAAGAACCTGTTCCCCTGAGCAGGTGGATCGAAACCTTTGGGGAAGAAGCCGCCGGAGAGCTTTTCTGGGAAGGCTACAGCCTCATCCCTGGAGGGCGCGCAGGCATAGAGCTCGGATTCCTGGCCCCGGAAAAACACCCGGCAACATATTTTTCCGGTAAAAACTGTGTTTACGAAATACTTGCTTCTCAGCACGTGCACTTTGATCCCTACGGCAACTATATCCCTCTTTTTTGCGGAGGCTTAAGCCTGGGTGCTCCTGAAGATCTCCCTGCCTTTTTAGCCAATTTTGATTACCGCAAGCTACCCCTGGTAAAGATCCTGGTGGAAGAAGGCCCTTTTGGGCTTGCGCTTTTCGCCAAGGAAAACTTTGCTTATCCTTTTGAGGGAAAGCTCTTTTCTGGCAAGTGTCATCTGTGTGTGGACGTAAGGCTACACTTAAGCCGCCTTGGTGAATTCGAAGAGCTTGCCCCGCCCCTGTTTTACGAAAATCTTCGCTCACATTTACCACCTTTAGAGGTTCAAAATGCTTCCTGAATATCTCTGGGACACCATTGAAACGGTATTTTTCGACGCTGAGGGCACGCTTTTGCACATCTATCCCTCAGTAGGCCATATTTATGCTGAGATCTGCAAGTCCTTTGGGATAGAGGTTGAGCCTACGGAATTACAAAAAGCGTTTTTCAAAACCTATCTTAAAAAACGCGGCAACTGGACTTTGTCTCCTGAAAGCTGCTTTCAAGGCTGGAAAGAAGTTTTCTTTGAGACCATTTCACAATTTGGCTCTTTAAGCGACCCTGAAAAGGCCTATCACACAGGCTATGAATGTTTTGCGAAAAAGGACTATTTTCTCCTGACCCCGGATACCCGAGAAACACTTAAAGCCCTTAAGGCCTCTGGGCGAAAGATAGCAGTTCTTTCCAACTGGGACGAAAGGCTTATCCGCCTATTAAAAGACCTTGGCCTTGCCGAGGAATTTGACGATATCATTGTTTCTTGCGAAGTAGGCCTGGCCAAGCCGGATCCTGCCATTTATAAGCTCGCCTGTGAGCGCCTTGCCACAGAACCATCCCGTGCCCTTATGATCGGAGATAGCATTGATGACGACGTAATCGGGGCACGCAAAGCCGGGCTTTTTGCCCTCCGCTATCCTGGTGGTAGTCTCAAAAAACTCTTTCCCAAAAAACTTTTCAATTTTTGACTTAAATCAATTCCTTTTTAGTTTTTCATAGTTACCTTGTAGTAAAACGAAAACTACAAGGAGGTTCAAATGTTTTGTAACCAGTGCGAACAAACAGCCAAAGGCATTGCGTGCACCAAGATAGGGGTATGTGGCAAGGACCACGAAACCGATGTGCTCCAGGATCTTTTAATTTATGCGCTTCAGGGGCTAGGAAAAGTCGCTACCGCAGGACGTAAAGTCGGGATTGACGAGAAAGAAGTCAACTTCTTTACCTGTGAGGCCCTTTTTTCCACGCTAACAAACGTTAATTTTGACCCCGAAAGCATCAAAAACTACATCTTCAAAGCCATTGAGTTAAGAGAAAAGCTAAAAAGTGAAATCAAGGCCAAAGGCGGCGAAGCGGTAGAGGATGGTTCTGCTGGTTTTAATCCTCCGCAGGAACACGCCGAGCTCCTAAAAACTGCCGAACAGATAGAGCCGCGGCCTGAAACCGCCCCTGACCCGGACATCTTTTCCCTTAAGCTCACCACTATTTACGGGTTAAAGGGTATTGCGGCCTACCAGTACCACGCGGCTAAGCTTGGCGAGGAAGACCCAAGTGTGTACGAGTACATGCATCGGGCACTTGCTTCCCTTGAAAGAAACGATCTTTCCCTAGAAGACTGGGTTAATATGGCCCTTGAGCTTGGCAAAGTAAACCTCAAGGTCATGGAACTCCTCGATAGAGGGAACCACAAGACTTTTGGCGTACCCAAGCCCACCGAAGTGCCGCTGGGGCACAAGGCTGGAAAGGCTATTCTTGTTTCGGGCCATGATCTTCAGGACCTCTACGAGCTTCTAAAACAGACAGAAGACAAAGGCATCTACATTTATACCCATGGAGAGATGCTCCCTGCCCATGGATACCCTGAACTCAAAAAGTTTGCGCATTTTTACGGCCATTACGGCACGGCCTGGCAAAATCAACAAAAAGAGTTTGTAAACTTCCCTGGCCCCATTGTCATGACCACCAATTGCCTTATGCCGCCGAAGGGAGAATACAAAGACCGGGTGTTCACCATGGGCCCGGTAGCGTTTCCTGGAGTCAAACATATCTCTGGCCATGATTTTTCAGAAGTAATCAAGATGGCCCAGGAAATGGAATGTTTCAAAGAAGACGCAAACGGGCGCAAAGTACTCACAGGCTTTGCCCATGAGACGGTTCTTTCTGTGGCTGACAAGATAATTGAAGGCGTAAAGGCAGGAGCCATCAAGCATTTCTTTCTTGTTGGCGGCTGTGACGGGGCCAAGCCAGGACGTAATTATTACACCAGGTTTGTGGAACTAACCCCAAAAGATACGGTGGTCTTGACCCTGGGGTGTGGCAAATTCCGCTTTTTTGATAAAGACCTGGGGGACATCGGCGGCATTCCTCGGCTCCTTGATATGGGACAGTGCAATGATGCTTACTCAGCTATCCAGGTGGCCCTGGCCCTTGCCAAGGCCTTTAACGTTGACGTGAATCAGCTTCCTCTTTCGCTCATTGTTTCCTGGTATGAGCAAAAGGCAGTGGCTATTTTGTTAACCTTGCTCTACCTGGGAATCAAGAATATCTATCTGGGGCCATCTCTTCCAGCGTTTCTTTCTCCTAACGTGCTAAAGTTCTTGGCAGAAAAGTACAATATCAAACCTATTTCTGAGCCTGAAAAAGACCTAGCGGCCTGTCTGTCCAAATAGCCCCTGTTTTTGCTTAAGGCCGGCTCCCCCTCTGCCGGCCTTTTCTTTTTGTTCCTGTGAGCACAAAACGGCTCCCCGTGAACAATGCCTTTCCATATTGTCATGAGTTTTGCTAGCGGTGTTTGGCCGGTATGGGATCCGTTTCCATTTTTCGTTTCGAAAAATAGGAACGAAACCTTGCGCTTCCCTTTCTGAACTCAGCAGTTTTGCAAAGGCTACATTGATATTTTCTCGTAAAACCAAACGAAAGTAATGTTGAAATTTGCAAGCGGTGTGTTTTATCTATGCATAATTCGCTTTAAAGAGAGGTCGCCATGCTTGCACGTATAGAAGTCGCCTTAAAGCAAGAACTCCGAGACGCCCTAGGGGAAAAAATTGCCAAGCGCATGAAAGAAGACTTGGGGCTTGAGGTATCTTCCTGCCGTACTATAAGGGTCTATCTGGTAGAAGCAAACATTGGCCAAGAAGAACTCAAGGCCTTTGCCTCTGGGCCTCTGTGTGACCCGGTAACTGAGCTTTATAGCATTGAAAAGCCCCTTGCCCCGCTTTTTGGGTTTGACTGGCTGATCCAAGTGGGCTTTCGTCCAGGAGTTACTGACAACGAAGGTCGCGTAGCCCGGGAGGCCCTTGAACTATTGCTCGGGAGGAAACTCCCTGACGATGAAAATGTATATTTCTTGAGGCAATATCTTATTTCGGGCAATATCTCAAAGGAAGATGCTGAACGTACCGCCCGGGAACTCCTTGCCAATGAACTTATCGAGCGCTTCTGGGTTATCTCAGCAAAAGAATTTGACGAAAAGCATGGCCTTAAAATCTCTCCCCCCAAGGTAACCGAAACCCACGAAATCCGCGTTGAATATTTTGACCTTACGGAACTTTCCGATGATGAACTCCTAAAGCTTTCAAAAGAAAGGCTGCTTGCGCTTAATTTGCGGGAAATGCAAACCATTCGCGATTATTTTAAAGATCCGTCTTTCATCGAACTTAGAAAAAAACATGGGCTTGATCACCGCATAACCGATGTTGAGCTTGAAAGCCTGGCACAAACCTGGTCTGAGCACTGTAAGCACAAGATTTTTAACGCCA
Organism: Thermodesulfatator atlanticus DSM 21156; assembly: GCF_000421585.1. Taxonomy (NCBI): domain Bacteria; kingdom Pseudomonadati; phylum Thermodesulfobacteriota; class Thermodesulfobacteria; order Thermodesulfobacteriales; family Thermodesulfatatoraceae; genus Thermodesulfatator; species Thermodesulfatator atlanticus. Next base: position 68,916 of record NZ_ATXH01000003.1, on the reverse strand, counting down.
AAATCACTTACACGGACCGCGAAACAGGCAAAACTGAAGTAATCGATAGTCTGTTTAAGACTTACATTCGCCGCTCAACAGAAGAAATACGCAAGGCCAAAGGGGAACGAGACTTTTGCCTTTCGGTATTTGTGGACAATGCTGGCGTCATCCGCCTTAACCAAAAGTGGAACGTGGCCATGAAAGTGGAAACTCACAATAGCCCCTCAGCCCTTGACCCATACGGCGGAGCTTTGACCGGCATAGTAGGGGTTAACCGTGATCCCTTTGGCACCGGGAAGGGCGCTCTTTTGGTTTTCAATACCGATGTTTTTTGCTTTGCACCACCTAATTGGGAAAAACCTCTTCCGCCACGGTTGCTTCATCCCAAACGCATTTTCGAAGGGGTGCGCGAAGGGGTAGAACATGGCGGGAACAAAAGCGGTATCCCAACGGTTAACGGCTCTTTGGTATTTGACCCGCGCTATCTCGGCAAACCTCTGGTTTACTGTGGCACCGGAGGCATTATGCCCGCAGAAGTTTGCGATGAACCAAGCTGGAAAAAAGGAGCTCGCCCTGGGGATCTGGTAGTCATGGTTGGAGGGCGGATCGGGAAAGACGGTATTCACGGAGCCACTTTTTCTTCGGAAGAACTCCACGAAGGAAGCCCTGCCACCGCTGTCCAGATCGGAGACCCTATTACCCAGAAAAAGATGTTTGACTTCCTGCTTGTGGCCAGGGACGAATGCCTTTACACCTCGATAACAGACAACGGCGCAGGGGGGCTTTCTTCTTCAGTGGGCGAGATGGCCAGAGAATCTGGGGGTGCTGAACTTGACCTTGAAAAAGCCCCTCTCAAGTATCACGGGCTTCAGCCCTGGGAAATCCTGGTTTCTGAGAGCCAGGAACGCATGACCGTGTCTGTGCCACCTGAACATATCGAAAGATTCCTTGAGCTTGCGAGCCGCATGGACGTTGAGGCTACGGTTCTTGGCAGGTTTACCGACTCGGGCTTTTTCCATATACGCTACGAAGGAAAAACCGTAGGGCTTTTGCCCTTAGAATTTTTGCATGAGGGAGTTCCCCAGCTTGAGCTTGAAGCCGCGTGGGAAGCCCCTAGGCATGAAGAGCCCAATATCCCTGAACCCAAAGATTGTGGGGAAATTTTAAAAGATCTCCTCTCATCTTATAACATTTGTTCTAAAGAATACGTGGTGCGCCAGTATGACCACGAAGTTCAGGGGGGAAGTGTTGTCAAGCCCCTTATGGGCGCACAGGACGATGGGCCAAGTGATGCGGCGGTGCTCAGGCCAGATCTTAATGAACCAGACGGCCTGGTGGTGGCTCATGGTATTTGCCCTAAATTTTCAGACATTGACACTTACTGGATGGTTGCCAATGCCATTGACGAAGCCATCCGTAACGCGGTCTGTGTAGGCGCTGACATTGAACATATGGCAGGGCTTGATAACTTTTGCTGGTGCGATCCCATCCAGAGCGAAAAAACCCCTGACGGTCATTATAAGCTTGCCCAGTTAGTAAGGGCTAACAAGGCCCTTTACGAATTTACCAAGGCCTTTGGGGTCCCTTGCATTTCCGGCAAGGACTCCATGAAAAACGATTACTTGGCCCAAGGGCTTGGACTCACACCCGAAAACAATCCCTACGGCGTGGGGGTGGTTCTCCCAGACGGAAGTTTAAAAATCTCCATCCCTCCTACCCTTCTTTTTTCGGTAATCGCAAGGATTGCCGACGTGACCAAAGCCATGACTCTAGATGTTAAAAATCCCGGAGACCTGGTTTATATCCTTGGTCTTACACGCGACGAGCTTGGCGGTTCAGAATATTTTCGTCAGAAAGGATTTGTTGGAAATAAAGTCCCTCGCGTTAATGCAAATTCAGCTTATGACCGATACCTCAGAATGAGAGAGGCCATTTACTATGGGCTAGTATCCGCGGCCCATGATTGTTCTGACGGTGGCCTGGGAGTAACACTTGCGGAAATGGCTTTTGCGGGAGGACTGGGCATGATTATTGACCTTGACGCGGTACCCTATAAAGGGGAAAAGCGTGCAGATTATGTTCTTTTTTCTGAATCAGCTAGCAGAATAGTGGTAACTGTACCGAGGGACAAGCAACGCGATTTTGAAAAGCTTTTTTCAGGTACAACTTACGCCCTCATAGGAGAAGTAGTAGCTGAGCCTGTACTTATCTGCCGCAATGGTCGTGGCAAAACCGTAATTGAAGAAAACATCATTGACCTCAAAGCCGCCTGGAAAAAACCTTTAGGATAGTCAGAAAATGAAAGCGGTAATTGTTGGATCGATATCGCCCTCAATCCACCAAGATATTAGAACTATTACTTTCAAAGAAGGAGAACAAGGTGATATTTATTTAATAGGAGAAACCGAAGACATTTTATCAGTTTTGCTTAAATTGAGAGGAGACCCAAAAACCGCCTTAAATCCTGTATTCTTGCTTGAAAACGAAAATATAGATGAATATATCCAGGACTTGATTGATGGCCCCTGGCAAGACGAAAAAAGTTTAAAAAAAGCAGAAAAAATTTTAACACGCATACGATCACTTCCTGCCTTATCAGAACACTTAGCCGAAAGCGAAAAGAGACTGGTAACCTTTTTTCGTTTTCTCTGGAGCCGAGAAAGAGAAGAAGTAAAAGCATATCCTGATTCTGATTCAAGGGTAGGATACACTTATCCCTTGTTACGAGCATGTTTAAAATTAAAAGCAGGAGATGAAATTGACTATATAGAACAACTATCATCACAAGGACTAATACGTGAAAAGAAGTTAGTTAATAGAATACCTGTATGCCCAAATGATCACACCTATCAAATCATTTTTAGAGAAACCTGCCCAAATTGTGGCTCTCTAAAGCTACAAGAAACAGACCTCTATTACCATTTCGATTGTGGATATGTTGGACCTAAAGAAGAATTTACAGAAGAAGACATATTAAGATGTCCAAAATGTCAACGACGCTTAAGACACCTCGGAGAGGATTATGAAATTCCTAATAATGTTTTTTTATGCAGGGATTGCCAACATATTACCGAAGAACCTAAAATAGAAATTTTCTGCCTACATTGTAAAAAAACATATGGCATCGAATCGTTAGTTTTTTACGAAATAAAAGACTATTTAATATCCGCCCTAGGAATAGAAACCGCACAAGAAGGACGTCTACCCCTCCGTGGTATTGAGGAGATTTTTGACAAGCTAAATTTGATAAAATGGAATGTATTTAAGTTCATATTTGATTGGGAAAAAAATAGATTTAAAAGATACAAGCAGCCATTTAGTCTCCTCTTAATCAGTTGGGACAAAGAAAAAATAGAAGAAATATTCGAAGAATACGGGACCTCAAAAATCAAACAATACTTCGAAGAGGTTATTGTCTTTTTAAAACAAAATCTAAGAACTACAGATATAGGATGCCGATACAATCTTGGCACTTTCCTTTTTCTACTCCCTAACACACCAGGAGAAAATGCCAAAATTGTACAAAGCCGACTACTTAAAGACATATCAAAAATTGAAACTGATATTCCTATCCCTCCGTTAAAAATAGAAATTTATTCTTGTCCAGGAGAAGCTGAAAAGCTAACTATAGAAGAAATTATAACCGCAGAATATGATTGAGACAATTGCATACATAATAAGAGAAATAATTAAGTACTATCAAAACTTTGCTCTTGCAGATATTTTTGTAAAAGTATTAATTTTAACGCCTGCATTTTGGATAGAATTCCCGTGGTATTTGTATATGACAATTAGTTGCATATTATACAAAATATACAAAAAACCACTAAAAGAGGACTCTAAATTCTCACCTCACGTAGGAGTAATAATAACTGCTTTTAGAGAAAGCGAACGAGATATACTTCGTTCCTTAAGAACAGTGATACACCAAGAATACGACGGAATCATTGAAGTAGTAACGATTTTTGACACAAGGCGGAAAACGAACTTGCTTAAAAAGCTAAGAATTCCCAATAAAAGAATAATCAAAATTATAGACAAAAATTATAGAGGAGGCCGTGCTTCTTCTCTTAATATGGGCCTAAAAATATTGTCACGAGAAGCTAAAATAGTAGTTGCCCTAGATGCCGACACGTCACTAGATTATGACGCCATCAAACACTTAGTAATCCCATTTAAAAATCCAGAAATTATCGCAGTATCTGGAAACCTATATGTTAGAAATAAAAAAGAAAGTCTAGTAACCAGATTACAACACATCGAGTACATTATATCTATTACACTCTCGAGAATAGCACTATCTTTCCTAGGAACAGTAAACAATATATCAGGAGCTTACGGGGCTTTTCGCCGCGAATTTTTAGAAAAACTTTACGGATGGGATTCTGGTACCGCAGAAGACTTAAATTTAACGAATAGACTCAAAATTATTTCATCTATTTACGAAAACAGCAAACTAGCCTTTGTACCGGAATCTGTGGCCCACACCTCAGTACCATCAACTTGGTCTGCCTTGTTCAAACAACGACAACGTTGGGATGGTGATTTAGTCTGGATCTTTTACAAAAAGTATCGCAGGTTCCTGTTACCTACACTTCTAAAGCCTACTGAATATCTTCTTTTTATTAATCATAATCTTTTACTCCAATTCGTAATGCCGTGCGCAATGGTTATATACTGTATATATATATGGCTAAAGTATGGCCTAACCGCTCTAATCACAATAAATATTTTTATATTTTCAGTCTATGAATTATGGACAGTGATCTTCTTTTTAATATACCTATCCCTATACTGCAAAGATATAGAAGAAGAACTTCCATTTTTACTAGTATTGCCCCTTTACCCAATTTACAACTGGATACTCAGGATTCATGCTCTGAAAGCATACCTAGACGATTTATTACTAGACTTACATAGATATTCCGGGTACGTGCCAAAATGGATATCAAAAAGATTACATTATTAATAGTAATATTTTTAGCAATACCGAAAAGCAGTATATCATTTGTACTGACTTATGAAGCCCTACCCACACTACTAGAATCATCGCCACTTCTCAAGCCATATTCATATAAAGCAAAAGAGATAGAAGCGAAGATAAAATCTCTTTACACAGAAAATAGTTGGTGGATATCATTAAGCGGGTCATATTACTTTAATCGCGACTACAGTAAAGAAATAATAGGCTACAATGCAAGCTTAACGGCAGAACTTACTAAAAACCTTACGGGATATACAACTGACATACTTTACAAAAAATTTTTACTAGAATTAAATTTCATAAAAAATAATTTATCAAAAGACGAAAGATATACAAAACTATTATGGAAACTAAGATTTCTATTTATAGAATACTTACTACTAAATAAAAAAATAAAAAACCTAGAGAAAATAGAAACCACCATTGAACAAATAATAATTCCACAAAAAGAAAAATTAGCTGCAGGACTAGTTAAAACTGATGACCTAGTTGTATACACCGATCTACTATTTAAAATCAAATTTGAACAAAATATATACAAGCAAAAAAGAGAAATTACTAAACAATTAATATCTCTACTATTAGGAGCAGAAATATCCCAAATTTCTCCAGATGAAATATGGCAGCAACTGCCAATTACTATCCCCCATAAAGAAAACCCTTCAATTCTGATGCAAGCTGCAGATGAATTAATAAATCTTAGCAAAAGACGTTTTTACCCCCGGATTAAATTCTCTTTAGGAGCCACAAAAACATGGGATGACAGTTCAGGAGGTACATGGACAGGATTTTCATTGTCGTTTCCTTTGAATTACAAGGAAGCAGAAAAAAACAAAAAGAGGGAAATTTTGTCTCTCTGGGAAAGAATTAAAGAGGAAGAATCATCTCGAAAACAAATAATGGAACAAAAAGCTCTTGAACATATCGCGGCACTCTGGGATTTATTATTGATGCAGAAAATGACAGCCAGAAAGATAGAACACTTGCTGCTTGATTGCGAAAATCCAAACCAAACTATTATAAGGAAAAACACATATAAGCTCAAAACTTTACTACTTTTAAATGAATATTACGACAATCAAATTAAAATGTTCTCTTTAATTTCGTCTCTATCTAGCACCCTTCTCTTAAAGGATCTCCCTAATACTCAGAATAAAATACTTTTTGGGTGCCCACCAAGAAATTTGTCATCTTGGTGGTGGAGAAGTGAGCCAAACCAAGAGAAAATAGCAAAAATCGTAGAAGAATTCCCCATTTTGAACAAAATTTATTTTTCACTAAACAGTGAACAAATAAAAAAATATATTGAAGGACAAAATAAAGAGTTATCATTTTTTATATTGTCTCTTTATGAGCGCGGAATAGACACAGAAATATTATTAGGCGACCCTCACTGGATTTTTCCTGAAGAACGTCAAAAATTATATCAAACTATATCACTCATTGAAAATAAATTATACCCACTAATCCAAACTATTCACTTAGACATTGAGCCTTGGAGCCTTCCTGAATTTACAGAAAAAAAAGAACTCTTGTGGCAACATTATATAGAAATGTTACAACGATTACGTTTAATAACTAAACTAAATATAATTATAGATGTCTCTCCACGAGTATTTAAGGAACGCATTACATGGAACAACGAAGATAAAACAATTATCGACCATATTTCCACCTATATAAATGGTGTTGTGGTCATGAATTATACTGGTAATACCAAAAACCTTTTAAAGAATGCAAAAAAATACGCAACTCTTTTAGACGAAAAGAAAATACCATACTGGATCGGAATATCAGTAGAACGGGATGAAAGTCCTGATATAAGCTTAAAACTATTAAATAGAGAAAGACTTGATTTCTTTATCCATAATTGCCTTAGAAAGATATCTAATAGTTATTATTTCAGAGGAATAGCCATCCAAAGCATGGAGGATCTTGAAAGATATGTTTCACATTAAAACACTCCGTAAAAGAAAATCCGTAGGAGTAACAGAAAAATATAGAACAGGACCAAAGCCAAAAAAAAGATTACCATACTACTGCCTAATATTCATCTTTCTTTTTAGCATACTAGCTTTATATTTTTACAACTCCTACATAATAGTAAAAGGATCTGGACTAGTTACCGGAGAAATAGTTACAGTTAGGAGCCCTATAAAAGGAAATATTATTACAATAACAAAAGAAGGAACTCCTTTCGAAAAAGGAAAAATATTAGTAAAAATTAAACCATATATAATACATGATGACTCAAAGTGGCTAGAAAAGAAGCGAAAAATAATCAAATCTAATTACCAGGAAGTAGAATCAACCATTAAACAGTTAACCAAAGAAAAAAACCAGCTAGAAAAGGAACTAGAAAAAATTGAAAGCCTTTACAAACGACGTATTATTAGCCTTTCTGATAAGATTCCAGTAGTATCTTTAGTTAAAAATCTAGAAATTCAAATAGCTAGTCTAAAACAGAAAAAGAAATCTTTAAAAATAGAACTTCTAGACACAGAAGAAAAGTTAAGAGCCTCAAGAGAGAAATCCTCCCCCTATAAATACATAAGTTCTCAATCAGGTTTTGTTTTAGAAAAATATGTAACACTTGATTCAATGGTTTTCCCAGGAGATGACATTTTGCGGATCTCAACGGGAAAGCCTAAATTTATATTAGCCTATTTTAGCTTAAAAGACATTAATTCCATTAAACTCGGAAACCCAGTAACAATTGAACTTCCCAATGGGAGAAAAATAAAAGGCAATATTTCAAAGATATTTCCCGAAGCAGGCTATAAACCATCATTCATCCTAAGAACTTTCGAACGTAGAGAGATGGCCTTAAAAGTACTTATAAAGCCTTTAGATACGAAAGATTTGATTCTGCGTTCACCAGTAAAGATCTATCTAAAAAAGAAAATTAAATTTTTCTAGCAAAGTATTTTAAAGAAACTTTGCAAAACAATTTTTCTTAAGGCCTCTTCCAGGATCCGCTTCTATTTTTTGGAACGAAAAATAGGAACGGATCCCTTACGGTTGTATTTGTAATACTGATCACGGCAATTTCGCAAAGGATCTCTAAAAAGAGAGTTTGCTTTTATTTAGATTTTGCAAATCAATTCATATCAAAGGCTGTTGTTTGATTTGTTCAATGTCTAAAAGAATGGGCTCCTCGAGATAGAAAAGGTACGCGCATACTTTTTGGCCATATATCTTGCTAAGAAGCTTTTGATAACGTTTCACTTGGGCAATATGTTCCTTACGCCTTGCACCAAGCTTATAATCAATAACCACCGGGCCTTGCTCGGTTAGCACCAAGCGGTCAACGCGGTGGAGCTCGCCTTTTTCATCCTGCAATTCGATTTCTTTATAGCCCTTGACCCCCTCTTCAAAAAAAGGTCGCACTTCAGGTAAAAGCAGGGCCTTTACCAAAATTTTGCCAAGGAACTCTTCCACCATGGCAAAGTCTTCGCGAAATCGTGGGTCGGTGAGGGCAAGCGCTCGTTTTAACGCCTTTTTAACCTCTTTGTTCAGGACCGCACGTTTATATCCCTTAGGTAAAAGAGGTAAAAAATAAAGGGCCTTGTGCGCAATCTCACCGTAGCCAATTTCCCTGGCTCGTTCTCCAAGGAGCTCCAAATCGTAACGTTTTACCCTGAGATCAAGACGCATAATTTCTGTATCCAAGCTCTGCTAAAAATTGGCGCACAATATCACCTGTGCCAAAACTTGCCCTTTCAGGCCGTTTTTCCGGGATAAAGATATATAGCTCTTCTTTGGCCCGGGTAAAGGCCACGTATAAAAGATTCAGGTTCTCAAGGGCTTGAGCAGCTTTCTCGCGCATGACTTTGTCTTTTATAGGGCCAGGATAGGGACTCTGAACGTATCCCAAAGTCCCTTCTTCAAGGGTAACCAGGGAAGGTGTTTTTAAAGTCCAGTGCAGAAAAGGTAAATAGACAACGTCGAATTCAAGCCCCTTGGCCGCATGAATAGTCAAAACCCGCACGGCACTTAGCTCCTCTGGAAGCCCAAGCCTTTCCTCGGCAGCCCTTTCAGACCAGCGCTCCAAAAAACCAGAAAGCCCAGCCCCTTCTTGCTCAAAGGCAAGCACCAGCGAAAGAAAACGATGTAAAAAGGCTTCCTCCTCAGGAAAACGCTCATAAATTCTGAAATGGGCAAAAACCTCACGGACTAAATCGTAAGGTGAAAGGAATCCTGCCTTTTCAAGAAAAGGCGCAAGGTGATTGTTAAAGCCTTCCGCATCGTAGTTTTTAAGCAAGTCAAGCAAAGTATTTCCGCGCCCAGCACCTTTCCAGAATTTTTCTGGCAGATTTAAGAAACCTTTAGCTATCTTGCTTCTTAAAAACCCTGCCAACGCTACATCATTAAAGGGATAATCCAAAAAAGACAGAAAAGACACCAGGGCCTTTACCACCTGCGAACTTGTTATTCTTAAGGCATTTTCGGTGACAGCAGGGATGCCTATCTCAAAAAGAAGGTGGGCAATCTCCTCGGCCTGGTCGTTAGTTCGTACCAAAATAGCTATTTTTTTATGGGCTACTTGTTCTTTTTGTTGGATTAGGAGCTTTTCCAGCCTTGCCAAAATCTCTTCATACTGGGTGTGGAGATCTTCTCCTGGACAAAAAACTATTTCTATTTGACCACCTGGTCTTTCTTCAGGGAGCTCTTGCTGCACCCTTTGGAAGGTTTCTGTTATAAAGCCAGCAAGCTCTCCTACATGGGGGCAATTTTTGGCCCTTTCTTCTTCTCTTTCAGCATAAAGAAACCTTCTGGCAACGTATCTAGCACGCCCCTCTTCTGCCAGGAGCCCAAAAAACCTGTTATTAAACGCCACTAAGTTTTCCCTGGCACGCCAGTTATAGGGCAAAGGATCATCGACAAGCTCTGCAGGAAGTTCTTGGGGGACCTCTTTAAAAAGCCCGGGATCCCCCCCGCGCCACACATAAATGGCTTGTTTTACATCACCAACGTAAGTGAGGCTTCCCCCTCTCGCTAGGGCCTCTTCCACCAAAGGCCTCAGGGCTTCCCATTGTGCTCTGCTGGTGTCCTGGAATTCATCTATCAAGAAGTGGCGAAAGCGCGTCCCAAGCTTGCAATAAACAAGCGGGATACCTTCTTCGCGCAAAACACGCTCAACGATTTCAATCCAGCCACCGCCGTGTATAAGGCCATATTCTTGGCGCAAGCGTTCAAGTTCAAGCTTTAACTTTTCATATAACTGCGCGTAGGGAATCAGGCGCACCACCGCCCAGGCAAAGAGATACTTTTCAAGCTTTTCTTGAAAATCCGCATAAAGTGCCTCTACTTCTGGGGGTACCTGGCCTCGCCCTTTAAAAATATCTGCCGCAGAACTTTTCCAAAAAGGCGTGGCCCTGAAATTATCAAGAGGGGCAAGGAACTTTTCATGCCAGAAAGAGTAGCGAAACTTAAGGCCTGCTTCTTCTGCTGCCACAAGAAAGCGAGAGGCCGCATTGGCCACGTCTTCTGCCATGTCCTTCAGCATCCAGTTCCTCTGGTTGTTTTGAAGAGGCCGTCCCTTTAGTTCATAACGGAAAAGATCAAGAAGCATCTTACGGATAGCCTTCTCTGGATTAAACCCAGATCTCGCTTCTATTTCGAGAAAAGTTAGCAACACCTGGCGGAAAATATCCCTGAGCGCAGTGTCCCCCTCGCGAAGATAAAGAAGCAGTCTATCATAAGCCCTGGCAAGCAAGACATCTTCCTTGAGCTCAGCTTCAAGGTCAGGGCGTAGCCCCACCTCAAGGGCTATGCCCTTAAGAATGCTGAAAACAAGGGAATCAATGGTGCGCACTTGCAGGTCGTTAAAGTGCTCAAAGATTATCTCAAGCCACTTTGCTGCGGCTTGAGGAGTCAAGCCAGTTTGTGCTGCAAGTTTTTTCCCTTCTTCTGTGGCAAGGGCTATGTTTTTGAGGTTTTTGACAATACGTTCTTTCATTTCCGCAGCAGCCTTATTAGTAAAAGTGATGGCTACTACGGAGCGCAAAGTCTGGGGATGCGGCTCAAGATTTGCCAAAAGCTCAAGGTATCTGCTGGTTAGGCGATAGGTCTTTCCAGCCCCTGCCGAGGCCTCAATACGCAAGATACAAGGTTTATTCATTTCTGGGACGCTTTATTTCGATTTTTAAGTAAATTTCCTGGCGCATTCCAGGAACAAGTCCAAAACGCCACAAGGCCTTACCTTCTGGAGAGATTTCCTGCCACGGTGGCCGTGCTTCGGCTTTTATCTTTATCTCTTTTTTGCGTGAGATGGGAATACGGTCGATTACTTCCACCGGAAAAGTCTTTTTATAGTTGTTCACTAAAGTCAAACGGGTTTCTTTCACCTGGACTTCTTTGCCCCAAAAATTTTCTCCCGTAGTATCTTTTAAGACTTCTTTTTTGACAGCAAGAAGCGGTGCCGGGCCAAAATAAATACTTTTTTGCTGACCAGGATAAAGAGGGCCTAAGAGGGCCCGGCCTACATAAACGCCATCAAGATAAAACCTGGCGAAAAGGCGCGGGAAGCTTTTTTGCGAAACCACATCTACCCGAAAATAGGCCTTTTCCGTAGCATAAGCAGGGACTTCGATGAGAAATTTTTTAACGGGAATTTGTTCTTTGCCAAGGGAAATAAGAACACTTTTTCCCGCGGGAATTAAAGGCACCCGCGTTACCACACGTTCCCAGATAGCCCCTGGGCCTTCTTCTCTTTTTGGCTCAGCAATAAGACTTCGGGCTATTTCTTTGGTTTTTCTAAGGAGAAGTTCAGGCCTTGGGAAGCTTTCCCCGATAATCCAGGGTTGAAATGGCGGAGGGGAAAGGGAAAAGCGCGCCCTTTGCCTTGGATAATAAAGCACCAGGACATTTCGCCAGTCCAAACCACTTTTTTGCTTAATGGTGGCTTCACCTTTTATAAAAAGCTCTGAGCGCGCAGAATTAAACTGGCATTCGTAGGCCTCTTGCCAGGAAAGCAGTCTCTTAGCAGGATAACGCACTCTTACAATGCCCGCATTTAAGGCCTGGATCTCAAGGGCGGTAACCTCAGGAAAAGCTATCTTTTGGGAAATTTCTTTTATTTTTTGACTAGTCTTTTCAAGTTCCTGCTCTTTTGCGTCTTTTTGCTGGGTAAGGTCTCTGAAGATTTCCTGATATTTGAGAAAGGCCTCAGGGGAAGGCACCTCTCGTTTGCCTTTTAAAACTTCTTCAAGAAGGGAAAGCTCTTTATCAAGGCGTGCAATTTCTTTTTTGAGCTGAGATTCTTTGGTTTTTAAGTCTGCCAGGGTTTTGTAAATGGGCTCTTTCCTGGTAACCGTGCGTGTGCTAATCGCTCCGAGAACCAAGCCCTGGGAAGCACTTGAAATTTCTATTTCTTTTAAAGGGACAGCTGAAAGCAGGGGAAGAACATTTTCACCTGGTTTTACGACAAATTCTTCTGTCAGAAAAAGGCCATTTTGATAAATTTCAAGTTGTTTTACCTCTGCCGCAGCCTGAAAAGCCCATAAAAAAACTAAGAAAAAGACCAAAACGCTAGGCATGTTTAACTCCTATAGTGGTTAGTAGCTTCATTATATTCTATTTTTCGGCGAAAAATAGGAACGAATACATATATCGCCTCGGTGACCAAAAGGCACCTCGCAAGACACAGGTAAAAATCTCAAAAAAACCTGCGTTTGAAGGCAAAAGCAGAGCCCCACAACACTAAAAAGCCAAGGGCTAGCATTTTTGCTATTTTGGGAAGGAGAAAATCCCAGCCAACACCTTTAAAAAACAGCCCGTAAGCCATCTGAATAAAATAAAAAAGCGGTGAAAAAGACATCATGCTACTCAACCAAAAGGGCATTGCCTCAGGAGGCGTCCAGGTGCCTGAAAGAAAGACTATCGGGGCAATGGCTATGATTGTTAAGAGCCCAACCTGCGCCAGATTGTTAGCTATCCCTCCGATGAGCAACCCGTATCCCGAAGAGGTAAATACATAAAAACAGGTGATCATCAAAAACACCGGAAGGCTGCCCCTCATAGGAATATGAAAGGTGCCTTTTATGATGAAAGAAGTGGCTGCCAACACCCCTAATAAAATGACCAGCGTCATGGCAAATATTTTGGCAAGAAGTATTTCAAGGGGACGTGCCGGAGAAACCAAAAGTTGCTCAATGGTGCCGCGTTCTTTCTCGCGCACCAGAGCCGCTGCCGGAAGCAACATGGTAAGCAAGGTGATTACGGTTAAAAGCTCAGATAAAGCATTGAACCAGGTTTCTTCCTGATTAGGGTTAAAAAGAACACGTGAGGCCCCTTCCACCAAAGGCAGCCGTTCTATCATCTCTGGCATAAGCCCGAGGGTTTCAAGGCTTTTTTCCTGAGAAAACCCGGCCACTATCCCTGCGCTGTAGCCTGCTATCAGGTAGCCCATGATAGCGTTTGAGGTATCAACCAGAAGAAGCACCTGCGTTTTTTGGTTGGTCTTTAAAGACTGCTCAAATCCATCGGGAATTTCCAGATAAGCAAGGATCTTTCCCTGCTCAAGAAGCTCCTCTGCCTGGACACGCCTGGGAACTTCACCACGGTATTCAAAATAAGGCGGTCTAAAGCGATCTATAAGGTCTCGCGAAACACTGGTTTTATCAAAATCAAGGGTTTTAAAGGAAACCCGGTTAAGAGTAAGATTAACGCCCGAGGCCGCCAAAAAAATATCAACCGTAAAGAGATAAATCGTAGCAATAACCAGCACTTTATCTCTTAAGAGCTGGAGCAATTCTTTTACTAGCAGGACTTTTATGCGGTTTAAAGTCTTCACCCCTTCACCCGCTTATGAAAAGACCTATATGCCAAAGAAAAAATGATGCAGGTATAAACACAGAGGGCTAAAAGATTCGTTTTTATGGCAGCAAACCCTGATCCTTTTAAAAAGAGACCAAACAAAATATTCACAAAATACATGGCTGGAAAAAGATGGGCGGTGACCTTTCCGGTTTCATCAAGACAGGAAATAGGCACAAGCATTCCTGAGTAAAGAAAAGAAGGAATCATGGCTATGACTACTGAAATCATCAGGGCAGCAATTTGGGTGCGGGCAAAGGACGAGACCCAAAGCCCTATGGAAAGGGAACACAAAACGTAAATTGCCGCCGAGACAACATAGAGCAAAAAACTGCCACGAAAAGGCGCACCGAAAAGGGCTGTTGCCCAGAGAAAAAGAACAAAGATATTTATGGCAGAAATAAAAAAATAGGGGATTATTTTGCCTATAAGGAATTCCCCTCGTGAAACAGGAGACACGTAAATATTGTAGATTGAGCCTGTTTCTTTTTCGCGACAGATAGAAACCGAAGTAAGCATAGGCGGAACCATGAGAAGGATCATCCCTATTAGCGCCGCAGCAATTGACCAAACGCTTTTGGCCTCTTCATTGTAAAGATAGCGCACCTCAAGCTTTACAGGTTCAGAAAAAGCGTCGATCTTGGCCTCACTAAAGCCTTGAGCCCTTAGATAGTCTTTCAAACGCTCGGTATTAAGGCGCCCTAAAATGGCTTCTACGTAATTTTTCACCACCTGGGCCCGATAAGGAAAAGTTCCGTCAATAAGAAACTGAACCTTGGCAGCACGACCTTTGGCAAGGGTCTTTTCGTAATCAGGGGGCACAATGATAACCAGGCGAATTTTTCCCTCCATCAGGGCTTTTAAGGCCTCTTTTTCAGAAAAATTGCTCGCTTTAAGGGAAAAATAACGGGACGAGACAAAATGATAGACCAGCTTGCGGCTTTCCGCACTCATGTCGTGATCAACCATGGCAAAGGGAAGATTTTCTACATCAAGAGAAAGCCCGTAACCAAAAAGCAACATGAAAAAACTCGGCACAAAAAAGGCCATGGTAAGGAATAAGGGATCTCTTATAAGTTGACGGGCCTCTTTTTCAACTATTGCCCTTATGCGTGTGAAATTCATCTTTTTTAGTGTATCATTTTTAAAAAAGACGTTAGCCGATTTTTTATGAAAGTTACAACCTTAAAAGAAGCCCAACAGCTTTTAAAAACGCACCAAAAATTTCTTAAAAAAAAGTTTGGGATAAAGGAAATAGGAATTTTTGGTTCCTTTGCCAGACAAGAACAGACCCCTGTTAGCGACATAGACATTCTCGTAGAATTTGAACCTAGCTATAAAACCTTTGACAACTACATGGATCTAAAATTTTACCTGGAAGAAATCCTAGGATTAAAAGTAGATCTCGTCACCAAAAAAGCCCTTAAAAAAAGAATTCAACCATATATAGAGGCAGATCTAATTCATGTCTTCTAAGAGAAACCTGGAGGTAATATTAGCTGATATCCTTGAAGAAATAGCTCGCATAAAAAAATTCACTGGTAACATTAAATCTGTTGATGAATTTGTAGAAAACGAAATGGCATTTTATGCTACTTTAAAATGCTTAGAAAATATTGGCGAAGCAGTAAAACATATCCCGTTAGAACAGAAAGAAATTTATCCTATCCAGTGGAAGAAAATTGCTGGTCTGAGAGACATTTTGGTTCATGAGTATTTTGGAATTGATGAAGAAATTATTTGGGACGTAATTCAAAATAAACTGTCAGAATTAGAAAATGCTGTCATCTTTTTGATGACGCATAACGCGCGTGATTGAGAACATAATAAAAAAATACATCATCCATGGTTACTTGCCCCGGGGAAATATCATCAACCAAAATACCTTGTCTTTTTAAAAATGCCCCAAGATCCTCCCGGCCGCTAGGATAAAAAATCTTGAGCCTTTTCCCTAGCATGACAACAGGCATTTCGCGTGCCAAGGCCCTCTTAGCCTGAAGGGTGTCCCGCGTAGTCAAGATGTATGGCCTTCCTAAAATTTTGGCCACGTGGTCTTTAAGTTTTTTGGGCGGACCTTGGGCGATGATTTTACCCTGGTGCATAAGAGCAAGCCTATCGCAGTATTCTGCTTCAGCGAGATAATGGGTGGTCACCAGACAAGTAAGCCCTGTTTCACGGGAAAGACGTAAGAGAAGGGCCCAGAATACCTGGCGTCCTGCCACATCCATGCCAGAAGTAGGCTCATCCAAGAAGACTATCTCAGGTTCGTGCACCAGGGCACAGGCGAGGGCAAGCCTTTGCCTAAGCCCTAGAGGTAGCGCAGTAGCACGCTCTCTTTTGTAAGGCGAAAGCCCGGTAAGAGCAAGCAACTCGTTTATGCGACGGGATTTCCTCTTACCCATGACCCCGTAAATACCAGCCATAAGGCTTAAGTTTTCCTCAACCTTAAGATCAAGATAAAGGGAAAACGCCTGGGAAACGTAGCCGATGTGTTCTTTTATCTCGTAAGGGGCCCTTGCCATATCGTAGCCCGCTACGTAACCTTCTCCTCTGGAAGGCGGAAGAAGCCCACACAACATGCGTATAAGGGTGGTCTTTCCCGCACCGTTTGGCCCCAGGAGACCAAAAATCTCGCCACGTCGCACTTCAAGGTTTACCTGATTCACCGCCAAGAAACCATCAAATTCTTTGCAAAGATCCCTGGCTAAAATGGCTACCTCCTGCGTTTTAAGAAGGCCTTTTGAAGAAGAAAGAGTCATGTCAAAGGTTAGGCCGGTATCGGTTGAGGAAAGAGAAAACACAAGGTCTTCAAGCTCGCAGGAAATATTTTCAACCGAGGCCTTTAAGGCTTTCATGCTGTCCAGAAACCAGGTTAATCTTTCGCCTGGCACGAAAACGCGAAGCCCCCCTACGTACGGGAAAGGCCTTAGCCCCTCTTTGGCCAAAAATTTAAGTATTTCGATAGTGTTTTCGGCCTGAATCAAAAAACACGACCCCGTAATTTTTTTCTTCAGCTCTTCAGGGCCCCCCTGGGCCATCAATTCACCCTGGTGCAAAAGGGCCACTTTTTCGAAACGTTCTGCCTCCTCAAGATAGGCCGTAGAAACCACCACGGTTATTCCCTTTTCAGCCACCAGTGAAGCAAGTAACGACCAGAGTTCTTCGCGCGAGATAGGATCAACTCCGGTGGTGGGTTCGTCAAGGATGAGCAAACGTGGCTCATGGAGCAAAGAACATATCAGCGCAAGCTTTTGTTTCATTCCTCCTGAAAGCTGGCCAGCCTTTCTTTTCACGAAAGGCTTAAGCCCGGTTATCTCAAGGAGTTCATCTTTGCGTTCTTTGAGCACGCTCGGCGGAATCAGGCGCAATTTCGCGAAGAAATCAAGGTTTTCTTCCACTGAAAGTTCTTTATAAAGACTGGTGCCAAGCCCTTGGGGCATAAAAGAAATGGAACTTTTAATGGCTTCTGCTGTTTTTTCATTAACAATGCGCTTTGAAAGGACAATTACTTCCCCAGCATCATAGGTAAGAATGCCTGCGATTATTTTAAGAAGAGTGCTTTTTCCTGCCCCATCAGGCCCGATGATGCCAAAAAGGCTCCCTTGGGGCACACTAAGACTTACGCCTTTTAAGGCTTCTTTTGTTTTGTAGCGCTTTTTTAGCCCTTTAACCTCAAAGGCCAAAGGCACTTTCTGCAAGCTAGAAGTGTTCAGCCCAGGGGGCATGAGCATCAACCTTTATAAGGGCGTCGGCAGGAAGCCCGGGAGTAAGCACATGGCCTGGATTTTCTTCGAGAAAAATCTTTACCGCATAAACCTGGGTTACTCTAGCCTCTCGTGTCTGGACTTCTTTGGGAGTAAACTCTGCCTGTTTAGCAATGTAGCCCACCTTTCCTGTAAAAAAACGCTTTGGAAAAGAATCAACATAAATACGTGCTTCCTGGCCAAGGGCCACCAGGCCTATTTTGTCTTCCGGGATATAGGCCTTAAGATAAAGTTTGTCCAAATCAACCATCAGGGCGATAACGCTGCCAGGGGATAATACCTCACCAAGATTAGCCACTTTGCGGACAATGGTGCCGCTGGCATGGGCTTTAATAAGGGTATCTTGCAAAGTTGCTTCGATCTCCTGCCTTTGGGCTTTAAGGCGGGCAATTTCCTGCTTAATAGCCTTAAGGCGGGCGCGAAGTGCCTCTTTTTGATTTTTGGCCTGCTCAAACAAAAGCTCGGCTTCTTCCAGGCGATTTTTGGCAATAAGTTGCTTTTGATAAAGACGCTTAAAACGTGCTAAATCTTTTTCGCGCTTGGCAAGAACAGCACCGGCGTTTTCAAAAAGCATTAAGGCTTCCTGATAGCGCGCTTGTGCTTCTTTTATGGCAGCCATGGCGGCATCACTTCGCGCCGAAAGTTCCCGGGCAGAAAGCCTTGCCAGGAGAGTGCCGGCCTGAACGGTATCACCCTCGCGAAAATATATTTTTTCTAGTTTGCCAGAAACTTTGGTGGAAACTGTTATGGTGTCTGACTCAAGCCTTCCGTTAGCAAAGACAAATCCCTGAGGAAGGGCCTCGCGGCGTTTCTCAAACAGGTAAAAGTAAATGGCTCCAACTATTACCAGGGCCAGCACTGCCAAAAAGAAAAAAGTTCGCCAACGCATAACGTCAAAGATAACACGATAAAGTTCTTTGAAAGAGCTTTTTTAGCTTACAAATTCTCGCTAAATGATACCTTTGCAAACACCTGGATCCGTACCTATTTTTCGTTCCGAAAAATAGGAACGGATCCCCTTGCGGTTAGTAGCAAACATAGCGCTTAGCCTTGGCAAAGAGTTTTTTATTGGGAAAAAAGGGCTCGATATCTCTTAGCCTGGCATGCTTTCTTGCGGCCACTATTCTTTTGGCAATGGTAGGGCCAATGCCTGGCACACGCAAAAGTTTCCAGTAAGAAGCGCGGTTTACATTTACCGGAAAGAAGGCTTGATTCTCCGCTGCCCAGGCCTCTTTGGGGTCTTTTTCAAGTGACAAGAAACCATTTTTTAAAGGGATTTCTTCGGCTTTGAAGCCGTATTTGCGAAGCATAAAATCCACCTGATAAAGCCTGTGCTCACGCAGCAAAAAATTGCTCTTGTAAGCCAGGGCTTCGCCAGGCACATCCTTTCGCCCAAGGCCTGGTTGATAGGCTGAAAAGTAAACCCGGTTAAGCTTAAGCCTTTCATAAAGAAAGGCCGTTTGAAAGATTATGTCTGCGTCTTTTTCGCCAGCGGCCCCTACCACAAACTGCGTTGTCTGAGAAAAAGAAAATCCCCTTCTTTCCCTGATAAGAGAAATTTTTTTGAGATTTTCAAACACCTTGGCAAAATCCTTGCGCCTGCTAAGAGAAGACAGATATCTGGCGCTGGGGGCCTCAAGGTTTACCGAAAGGGCATTGGCAAATTTGGCGGCTTCTGCTATGGCAGCCTCACTTGCCCCGGGAATGACTTTTAAGTGAATGTAGCCCTGAAACCCTTCTTTTTCCCGCAGAATGCGGGCCACCTGAATGAGATGTTCCATCACGGTATCAGGGGCAGCAAAGACACCTGAACTCAGAAAGAGCCCGTGGACTATTCGTTTTTGCCAGAGAGCCATAAAAGCCTTGGCAATTTCTTCTGGGCTTAGGCTCAAGCGCAAGGGGTCGTTATCAGCCCGCAGGGGACAATAGGCACAATCACTAAAGCATTTATTCGAAAGCAGCGTGCGAAAAAGGGTCATGCGCCGACCATTGGGTAGCACCACCGGGTAAAGCCAGCGCCCAAGAGGCCCTCGCCTGCGCCCACGGCCGAAAGGATCTTTGGCACATGAGCCCGCAAGGTCAAAGCGTGATTCCTGCGCCAGAAGATTTAAGCGCTCTTTAAGCTCAGGGGCTATTTTTATTGCAGGGGCTTTTTCAAACAAAGAGGCCTGCCGCCACATAGCTTTAGCTTGGCAGGCCCCGCTTTTGTGGTCAAGGCTTAAGCTACAGGATAAGCGTTTTCAGGCCGTTCTTCTACCAACCTTACGTTAATAGCCCCTTCGTCTAATTGGATAATCTTGGTCCGCGTGACAATCCTTTCGGGAAGCTCAATAACCCGGCCTTTGCGGCGAATAACCGTGGGGGCGATCCTTGTTTTATAGGTAATCTTTACGCCAAACACCTTG
The DNA here is from genome assembly GCF_000421585.1 of Thermodesulfatator atlanticus DSM 21156. NCBI lineage: Bacteria > Pseudomonadati > Thermodesulfobacteriota > Thermodesulfobacteria > Thermodesulfobacteriales > Thermodesulfatatoraceae > Thermodesulfatator > Thermodesulfatator atlanticus. The sequence continues at coordinate 48,961 of NZ_ATXH01000003.1, read as the reverse complement.
CGGCCAAAACGGGTGGTGAACTCTCCTGGGCCTTCCATTTTGATGTCAAAGGCATCTCCTGGGAAATAAACCCTTTTCACCCTGAGCCTGGGATATACTCTTCCGCCCTTGTATTCGTGCGGGCTTTCATAGACCAACCACATAACCTTGCCCGCCCGATAACGCGCCTCTGTGGGAACATAAGTTTCGGCCTTTTGTTCTTCTTCAAAAAGACGCTGGAGGTATTCTTCTATCGTTTCTTCCTGGACAAGTTCGTCTTCACTCCAGGTCTCGTAAACAATGTCCCAGTTGTTTACCGTGGCAATGATATTTGCCAGCTCAACGCTTCTTTCGTTTTCCTTATGAGCTATTTCGCGAAGCTTGGCCGTGTGTTCGCCAAGACGGCGTTCCAGTTCGCGTGAATATGTAAGGGTTACCAAAAAGTCTGCATACTTTTTGAGTTCGGTTAATTCTTCAGGCTCATCCACAAAGAGCATAGCTTTACGCAAACGACAAAACTCCCGTCGCAAAACATCAAGCTCTTTTTGAATGGCCTCGATGAGCTCAAGGGGTTTGGCTTCTTCGATTTCTTTGATAAGGGCGTCGTCTATTTCGTCTAGTTTTTGTTCGATCTCTTTGGCTGTGTCAGCCCGCCAGGGATTATAATGCTTGTCCCAGCCCTTGTAGCGGGCAATGTAATTGGCAAGCCTTACCGTGGCGACGTTTTCTTCACGGGCTACTTCGCGGAGCTTCTCCACCCGCGGCCCGAATTTTTTCTGCCAAAAAGGGCTATAAGTCAAAGTGCAAAGGTAATCAGAGCGTTTCTTAAGGTCTGTAAGTTGCTCGGGAGTTTCCACGGCGAGCATTTCGTCCCTGATGAGACAATTGATGCGCCTTATGTCCTCAACGCTGTTGACCGGACCATAAATCCATGCCATATTCCCACCTCCTTCTGCTATTTTCTGCTAGAAAGATAGGCATTATTTTTGCCTTGACCAGAATTTTGAACAATTTTTGAAAAAATTGGTTATTTTTAGGGCTATGACAGAAATCAGGCTTAACAAGTTTCTGGCGCAGGCTGGCTTTGCTTCACGCCGCAAGGCAGACGAGCTCATCAGCCAGGGCCGCGTAAAAATCAACGGAAAAGTTGTCTCAGAGCCAGGCGTAAAAATAGACCCAGAAACACAGAGAATCGAAGTTGACGGAAAGGAAATAAAAGCCGAAGAACCTGTTTATTATCTTTTTTATAAGCCCGCAGGGTATTTGACCAGCCTCTCTGACCCACACGGTCGCAAAACCATCGCCTCTTTCTTGCAAAAAATTCCTTACCGTGTTTTCCCCGTGGGAAGGCTTGATGCTGCCACAGAGGGACTAATTCTTCTCACCAATGACGGCGAGCTTGCCAACAGGCTGCTTCATCCCCGTTATCAGATAAAACGCGTCTATCACGCTACGGTAAAGGGGCATCCAAGGAAAGAGGCCATTGACAAGCTCCTTAAAAAAGGAGTTGAGGTTGAAGGAAAGCGCGTTTTTCCAAAAGGCATAAAACTTTTACGCCAAGGGCCCCGAAGCACCACCTACGAAGTGGTGTTAGGAGAAGGCCGCAAAAGGGAAGTGAGAAAAATCTTTGCTTCTATCGGGCATCCCGTCATAAAATTGCTACGGGTGGCTTTTGGGCCTTTAACCCTTAAAGGCCTTCGCCCTGGCGAAATTAGGCCTTTAAGCGGCAAAGAGCTAAGGGCACTTAAGCGCGCCGCGAAAATTACCGAGACTCCCAGGCCTTCTTAAGCTCAAAATAGACTTCCTTAGGGACCTTTAGGCCGCCCTTTCCCACACCAAGCTTGATCTCAGGCTTATTGTCTCCGTGAAAATCGCTTCCCCCGGTGACTAAAAGCGCAAACTCTTTGGCCAAATCAAGACAAAAATTGGTAAAAGCCTCGTCGTGGTCGGTATAGTAGGCCTCAATAGCATCAAGCCCCAAGTCTTTAAGCGAGGAAACATAAGCACGGATTTTTTCCTGAGGATAACCAAGATAAAGGGGATGGGCCAAAGAAACCAGGCCACCTGCTTCCTGGATAATCGTTATGGCTTCTTCTGGTGAAAGCCTGGCTTTAGGCACGTAAGCAGGCCTTCCCTTGGCAAGATACCTATCAAAGGCTTCGTCAAAATTCTTGACAACGCCTTTTTTCACGAGGATTTTGGCCATGTGAGGCCGCCCTATCTCGCCACCGCCTGAAATGGCCTCAAGTTCTTCAAGAGTAATGTCAATGCCTAGGGCTTTTAATTTTTCAACCATTAAAATGTTTCTTTGGGAGCGGGCCTCGTGAAGAGACTTAAGGGTTTTGACGAGTTTTTCGTTATCTTCGTTGACAAAATAGCCCAGGAGATGACAATGCCCGGGGCCTTCGAATTTCACGCTAATTTCTACGCCAGAGACAAATTCAAGGCCCAGGGCTTCGGCAGCCTTGCGGGCCTCTTTTATCCCTGCGATAGTGTCGTGGTCGGTAAGGGCAAGGGCAAAAAGCCCTGCTTTTTTAGCTTCAGCTACTAATTTTTCTGGAGACAGGGTGCCATCAGAAGCAGTGGAATGGGTGTGTAAGTCTATCATTTCTGCCATAAATTTCTCCTAATAGAACTTGACTATTGGTTACTAAAAACGTTAGAAAATAGTAGCATAACTAATCATTTTTCTAACGCAAGGAGGGTATCATGGCTGACATCAAAACAATTTTGTTCCCAACTGATTTTACCGAAGCTTCTTTAAAAGTTTTACCTTACGCCCGTTATCTGACAGAAAAGTTAGATGCCAAGCTTATTGTTCTTTTTGTGGTGGAAGAGCTTTCCAAATACGCTAATTTCTACGTTCCCCACAGTGCCCTGGATAACCTCGAAAAAGAATTGATGGAATCTGCCGAGAAAAAAATGCAATCTTTTATTGAGGATCATTTCGAAGACTTCCCGGTAGAATCTTTGATCCGCAGGGGTGATATCCCGGAAGAAATTGTAAAAGTAGCCGAAGAAAAAGAAGCCGATCTCATTGTGATGGCTACCCACGGGCGCAAGGGCCTTGAAAAAATTCTCCTTGGCAGTGTCACCGAACGTGTTATTAAAACGGCACCCTGTCCGGTGATGACAATTAATCCTTTTCGGGTTAAAAAGTAGGATTTAAGTTAATGTTAAATTTTACTTAAAATGGGGTGCCTATGGAAAAAGCCAAAATGGTAGTTGTGGGTGCAGGGCCAGCAGGCATAGCCACGGCGGTGGAAGCTCAAGCCCAAGGGATAGCTCCGGTTATCGTGCTCGAAAAATCAGACAAGCCCTGTGAAACCATCCACAAATACTACCACAAAGGCAAAAGGGTGGATGCTGTCTGGCAAGGAATAGAAGTCAAACCTGAAGGTATCTGCCGGTTTGAAACCTGCACCAAAGAAGAATTTTTACAATTAATGGACGACTACATAAAAAAATACGGCCTGGATATTCGTCTTGGGCAGGAAGTGCACAAAATAGAAAAAACAAACGACTGTTTTCGAATCTGGGCCGGACAAGACACCGTGATTGAAGCACCTATCGTGGTCATTGCTATCGGAATATTTGGCAAACCTGTAAGACCCAAATATCGTATCCCCAAAGAAGTAAGGGACCGTGTTTTTTTCGGCACCCAGACAGAGTGCATACCCGGGGCCAAAAAGATCCTGGTGGTCGGCGGAGGAGATTCAGCCGCTGAGACTGCTTGTTTTCTCTGTGAAAAAACTCAAGTTTATCTCTCCTACCGCCGGCCCAAGTTTTTCCGCATCAACGAACAGAACATGAAAGAGTTAGACAAGCGCGTTAAAGAAGGCAAGATCAAACTTCTCATGAACACAGACATTGAAAGCCTTTCAAAGGATGAACAAGGCAAAGTTCTTGTCAAATTCAAAGACGGCCAGGAAATGGCCTTTGATGCGGTTTACTATTGCCTGGGCGGGGCAACCCCAGAAAATTTTTTAAAGGCTATCGGCATTGAAGTAAATGGGCGAAGGCCTAAAGTTGACGAATATTACGAAACAAATATCCCAGGAATTTTTCTGGTAGGGGACCTGGTCTTTGAAAAAGGAAGCATTATGGCAGCGTTTAATTCGGCTCATCGCGTGGTGGAAGGAATAAAAAAACGCTACCAGGACCGACTTGAGCGCGGGTGTTAGATGACAAAAGTCCACCTTTACTGGGTGAAAAGCCCGGCCATCCCTAGCGACGAATTGCTTAACGGAATCATAGAAAGTGCTACTGATGCCATTGTCGCTATAGACGAAAGACACCGTATCATCCTTTATAATCCCGCCGCCGAAAGGCTTTTTGGCTATAAAGTAGAAGAAGCCCTTGGCCAGGATTTGTCCCTTCTTTTGCCTGAACACGTGGCAGAAAAACATTTCTCATACGTAAAAGAATTCCTCAAGACAGGGCATTCCCCTGTGCTTGGTAAGGTAATGGAAGGAATTGCCAAACGTAAAAACGGTAAGACCTTTCCCATTGAGATTTCACGTTCAGCCACCAGGATAGACAACCACTGGATATTCACGGCTATTGTGCGCGACGTGACCCATGAACTTGAAATGGAAAGAAGGCTACTTGAAAGCGAAAAACTTGCTGCTGTAGGAATGGCTGCCTCGCGCATTGTTCACGAAATAAAAAACCCTCTGATTGCCATAGGGGGGCTTGTCCTTTCGCTTCTCAAAAAAGAAACCAAAGAAGAGCGCCGCCAAAAACTTGAGCTCATCCTGCGTGAAATTAAGTGCCTTGAAAAGCTCCTTTCTGATATCAGCGAATTTGCCAAACCCCTTAAACTTGAGCTTACAGAAACCAACATCGTAGCTTTGTGCCAGGAAGCCCTTGAATTTTATGAACCACGTTTTGAAGAAAATAGCGTAAAAGTACACCTCATCGCACCTAAAGACGAAATAAAAGTTGTGCTAGATGAGGGTCGCATAAAGGAAGTTCTTTTTAACTTGTTTCAAAATGCTATCGAGGCCATGTCCACCAAAGGTGGGGGGGAATTAACCGTTGAAATTGTTCCTGAAAAAGAAAAAGTGCGCCTCATTGTAAGAGACACAGGCCCTGGAATTCCAGAACAAGTATTAAAACATCTTTTCACGCCGTTTTTCACCACCAAGAAAAAAGGCACTGGCCTTGGACTTTCCATCTCTCATAAAATAATCGAAGCTCATGGTGGCAAAATCTACGCCAGAAACTACGAAAAAGGTGCAGAATTTATTATCGAATTGCCTTACCACCCGCCTGAAGCCAAAGCCGTAGAAAGTTGAACCTTGGCATATTGATAGGCCTCAGGGAAAAGTCTCTTAGCCACTTCACGGGCCTTTTTGGTAGGCAGAATGCGAATAAATTTATCAAGACTTTTACAATCCTCGTAGCTTAACTTGCTTACAAATAGCCGCCAGAAAAGTTCATTGCGCAAATGCGGAAAGGGTTCTTCTTCTGTGGGCTTAAGCTCTTCTTTTTCGATCAGCTTGATATAAACGATGCTTCGGGCGGCAAGGAGATCTTCTGGAATTTTCCGATGCCTTCCGCCAAAGAGATAATAAGACGTAAGGCCATCGCCAGGAGACGGCAGTACTCCGTGTAAACCATGGGCCTTAACCGCACGCAGCAAGAGATTTTCCACCCGCAACCGAAACAAATTCTTTTTTTGACCAGCGAGATAATAAACCAGCTTTATGTGGATATAGCCGGCTTCAACGTATATCTTGGCGTGAGGAGAAAACTTGCGCACAAGAGAGACGAGTTCTTTTGCCCGCATTTTATCGCGCAAAGAAATACGCCTGGCGTCTGCTTTAGCAAAGGCCTTGATCTTTTGAACCAAGACATCGAAATCACCCTGCATAGCGGCATAGTAATCAAGTAACTTCCCAAAGGTCTCATGCTCGGCTTCATATACAGGCGAAAGGTCCTGGATAGTGCAAACCTCTTCTCGTGGGATGCCGCTATCAAGCATAGACCTAATGATAAGCCAGCGTTCTAAATAAGGCTCAACCTGGCAAATCTGTTTCCCCTCGGCGTAAAAAGCCTTCAAAAGTTCAAGGCTCTTTTTGGTGTACTCAGGAAAACCTGCTTCTACGTTTTCAAGATATTTCTCAACACTTATCTCACCTTTGAGGACCGCTTGGAAATCCGGCTCAGGTGGCTCTTCAAGGACGATGGCATCATGGTCTGCCATCAATTCTTTGGTTGCTGGCAAAAATTCAAGCCTATGAGGGGTAAGACCAACGGTAACTAAGCGCATCCTGGGGGTTTTCCAAAAAGGCTTTAAGCAAAGCCACGGTTGCTTCGATGTCTTTTTTGAAGGCAATGCTTACGGGAGCATGAAGATAGCGCACCGGAACAGAAATAGCCGCGGTACGCACAGAACCCGAAGCCACCTGGAGTGCAGAGGCATTGGTGCCACCACGGTTTTTTACGATCACCTGATGGGCAATGTCTTTTTCTTTGGCAAGCTGAGCAAGACCCAGGGAAAGATCGCGGTCTGCCACAAAACGAGCATCGCAAAGTCTTATCTCAGGACCTTGACCGCAAAGAGTAGCCTTAAGAGAAGAAGGCACCCCGGGGGTGTCAGCAGCAAATGTGCCTTCAAGCACAATTACTACTTCTGGACTAATTTTCTGCGCCAACGCCTGCGCTCCGCGAAGGCCTATTTCCTCTTGCACAGATGCCGAGACAACAAGATCAACCTTGGGATTGGCCTGAGCCAGGGCTTCAGCGATCACAAAGAGCCCTACCCGGTCATCCAGGGCCTTAGCCATAATGGCGTCTTCAGTCTCTTCAAAAAAAGACGGGAAAGTAACAGGCGAGCCTATCTCTACAAGTTCACCTAGTTTTTCTGGCAAAAGCCCAGTATCAAGATACATCTCTTCGATAGCAAGGTCTTTTTTATCCTTGCCAAGATGTGGGGGGTAAGAAACCACTACCGCAGAAAGCTTTCTTTGGCCCCAGACCACTAATCGCTGCCCATAGACTACTTTAGGGTCCATGCCCCCAAGGGGTATTACGCGCAAAAAACTTCCTTCAATCCCTGAAACCAGAAAGCCAACTTCATCAAGATGGGCGTCAAGGAGCACACGTGGGCCACTTCCTCGTTTTAAAAGCAAAAGATTACCAAGGGAATCTTCTTTTACTTCGTCAACTAACGGCTCAAGGGCCTCAACAAAAACCTTTTTCACCGGGGCCTCTGCCCCTGGAACCCCCGGAGCTTCACACAATTTTTGTAAAAGTTCGTAATTCATAGGTCAAAGTAAGCTAGCACCGGAGCATGATCAGAAGGTCTTTTCCATGAGCGCGGCTCGCGGTCTATCTCGGCCTTTTTTAATTTTTGGACAAGTGCCTTTGATACCCAAATATGATCAAGACGCATGCCACGGTTTGCTTTAAAAGCACCAAATTGATAATCCCACCAGGTATAGGCCCCTTTTTCTTTGGGATGCAAAGCACGGTACGCATCCACAAAGCCCCATTCCATGAGGATTTTAATAGCAGTGCGTTCTCGTTCGTGAAAACAAATCTGCCCTGCCATAAGCTCAGGATCATAAACGTCTATTTCCTCAGGGGCCACGTTAAAATCGCCACAGAGCGCTACTAAATCGTTTTCTGGATGAAAAAAATTTTCAAAATACTCGCGCAGCCGGTAAATAAATTCAAGCTTATAGAGGAAATAATCAGAACCCACACTCCCACCATTAGGGATATAGACCGAATGCACGCGCACCCCGCGAACAGTTGCAGCTATAAGGCGTTCTCTTGCTTGAGAGTCATCAACTTCAGGGAAACCAATAAGTACGTCTTTTGGTTCCTCACGGCTGAGAATAGCAACTCCGTTTCGCCCTTTACCACCGGCATGGACCGCGTAATACCCCGCTTCTTTTATTTCTTTGAATGGGAATTCGGCATCAGTTGCTTTGGTTTCTTGAAGGCAAAGGATATCTGGCGCACGCAGCTTGAGCCAGCGCAAAAGATGCTCAAGCCGCATGCGCACTGAATTTACATTCCAGGTAGCAATGCTAAACATGTTTAGCCGAAGTCATGGGTTCCAGCGATAACTTTCACACCAACTTTTTCTTCGATAAGCTTGGGAAGATTTTCCATATCATGATTTTTACACATGGGCACAGCTTTTACCATACAATTTGAAAGATGCACGGCGTCAAAATCTACTTTCTTCTTGGTAGCAGCAATATTGCTTATCAACGCGCGCCCTGGGCACTTACATTTTAAAAAGCCGATTACTTGGACCTCATCGTATTCTGCAAAAGGTCCTCTCTTTTCGGCGGCAGCGGTCATGCATTTCCAGTCGGAAGGACAATCATAAGAACTATCAGCATAAGCCCCACAAGCAACAATTAAAACCTTGGCCATGGCCACACCTCCTGCTATGATTTTTTCTTAAACTTGCGTCGCAATAAAGAAAAAGTCAAGTAAACTTTATAAGACTCATTGGGCCACAGACTATTGTTGGGAGCATTTTATTCTACATAGCCTCTTGGGATCTGTTCGTTTTTTCGTTTTGAAAAATGGGAACGGGTCCTTAACGATGTCAGGGTTTTTAATGCTCTCAGTAATGTAAAAGACTTTGAGCGGCTAGAAAACGCCCATTAATTTTTGGCCTATATTTTGCTCTTTTCGTGAGGAAAATGTTGCTATTTTTCGTTCCGAAAAAGGAACAGTTCCTTGACTAAACCTTAAAAAAGGAGGATTGCCATGAGAAAAGTGTTATCTTTCATCGCTTTTTTGACATGTTTGTTGTTGCCTTTTTCCGTCAAGGCCCAAGATGTTTTAAAAGTTGCCGCAGCGGCCAATCTGCTTTTTCCCATGCAAAAAATTGCCAAAACTTACGAAAAACAAACAGGGACAAAAATAGACTTAGTCTTCAGCTCGTCAGGAAAACTAACCGCCTTGATAAGCAAAGGGGCCCCCTTTGATATTTTCTTTTCTGCAGACGCCAAACGTCCAGAATATCTTGCCCAAAAAGACATTTGCCTGCCCCCGAAAGTTTATACTTACGGAGTACTTGCCTTTTGGAGCAAGAAAAAAGAGCTTTGCAAGGCTGGCTGGCCAGAAGTACTCAAAAAGATAAACTCTCTTGCGATCGCGGATCCCAAACTTGCTCCTTATGGTGAAGCCGCAGTCTTTGCCCTTTCAAAAACTTCCTTTAAGGACTCCCTCAAAAACAAAATAAGAAAAGCGATGACCGTTTCACAGGCCTTTCAATGGGCAGAAAGCGGAAACGCCTGCGGCGCCCTGGTTAGTCTTTCACTGGCAATGTCCCCTCGCGGGCAAAAGGGCTGTTTTTTCAAAGTCCCAGGAGCCCCCCCAATTAAACAAAAAGCCTGCGTTGTAAAACGTGGAAAAGTTGAAGAAGCACAGAAATTTTTACAGTTTGTCTTATCAAAACCTGGGCAGGAAATACTTTCTGAATACGGATATTTACCCTTAAGGAGAAAATAAACATGGGTACTTTTTCTCCGCTTTTTTTATCTTTTAAATTGGCGGCTGTGGTCACCGTACTCTTGGTGGCCATAGCCTGCCCTCTTTCTTACTGGCTTACCTTTAAAAATTTCAAAGGGAAAATTTTTGCAGAAAGCCTAATTTTGCTACCCTTGGTTTTGCCCCCCACGGTTTTGGGGTTTGCCCTTTTAGTTTTATTAGGCCCAGATGGCAGCCTAGGAAAATGTTTTGCACGCATTTTTGGTTATACCCCTGCCTTTCATTTCTCTGGCTTGGTTATCGCATGTTTAATCCACGGCCTACCCTTTGCCATCCAACCTCTAAAAGCAGCTTTGACCAAACTTGACGTACGCATCCTGGAACTAGCAGAAGTCAGTGGCATCTCCCCAACGCGCAGTTTTTTTCAAATAGTTTTGCCAAACATCTGGCCTGGGATCCTTGCGGCCGCGATACTTGTTTTTGCCCATACTTTAGGAGAATTCGGCGTGGTTCTTATGGTGGGCGGTGGTATTCCTGGAGAGACATTGGTGGCTTCTATTGCGATTTATACCTATGTAGAAGCCCTTGAGTACAATAAGGCGGCCCAGCTTTCGCTTATTTTACTGGCGCTAAGCTACGTGGTGCTTTGTGTTGCCATGGTTTTAGAAAGGAGGCAGAAAAAATGTGCCTTCTAGTAAATGTGGAAAAGAAACTTCCAGGCTTTACACTTAGAGCACACTTTTCTTTAAAAAATGGCGAAATATTAATACTTTGGGGGCCTTCAGGATCCGGAAAAACAACGCTTTTGCGTCTGCTTGCAGGGCTTGAAAAACCTGACAAAGGTTACATTTCTTACCATAAGGAAATTTTTGTTGACACCGCCAAAAATATTTTTTTGCCTCCCCGCAAACGGCAATTAGGTTATGTATTCCAAGAAGGAATACTTTTCCCGCATTTTAGTTTGGAAAAAAACATCACTTTTACCGCTAAGGAAAAATCACTTGGCTTAGATTGCTTGAAAAAGCTTGGTCTCTGGGAGCTTAGAAAGAGAAAACCATTTGAGGTGTCAGGGGGAGAACGCCAAAGGGCAGCCTTTTGCCAGGCCCTGGCAAGGAAACCCTGCTTGCTTTTACTAGACGAACCCTTTTCTGCCCTTGACGAAAAGAACAAAGAGCTGGCCATTTCTTATCTCAAAGACTGGCAAAGCAAAACAAAAGCTACTTTATGTCTTATTACTCACCACAAAGACGACGCTTTGAAATTTCAAGCTAAATGGCTTTACGTAAACAGGGGAGAAAGTAATTTTGAAAAGTAAAAGTAAAAAACTACTTTTCTTCATTAACGGAACAGTAGATTTCTAAAGTTTCCTTCAAATTTTCCCAGGAAATTTTATATTTTTCGGCCAACTCTCCTAAGGAAAGGAAAAGATCTTGGCACAAGATACAGGCACCCACCTCAGCGCCTAGGCGACGAAAAAACTTTTGCGCTGAGGGGTAGCGCTGAATCACTTCAAGCACTGTCATTTCTGGTTTAAGAGACATGAAATAGCCTCCGGAATTTTGGCGATAATCTCTCGCACCTGAGTAGCAGGGGTTGGATTCGCTAGTTTTCCTCCTATGCGATTGAGCTTTGCCGCCAAATAAGCGGCTTCTTCAGGAGGAAAACCTACGGTTACCAGCGCAGCTAAAACACCAGTAATGACGTCTCCTGTGCCACCGATTGGCTCAAGGGCTTCAACTACTGGATCATCTATTGTGGCCAGAATCTTTCCGTCTTTAACAACGAAATCTACCCTGCCCTTGACTAGCAAAATTTTGGCGGCGTTACCATGACGATAAGCCCGCTCTATTAGTTCTTTTACTTTTCCCTCATCAGGAAAGAGAAAACCGCGTGTATAAAGGGGATGAGGGGCCTCTTCATCCGCCAAAAAGGCAAGTTCTCCCGGGTCTGGAGTAAAGATATCATACGAAGGAGCAAGCCCAGCAGCCTTAGCTGCGTACATATAGCCTGCATCTGCTATTAAAAAAGGCCTCTTGGGCATCCTTTCGGTGGCCATAAAGACCTTTCCCTGCGCATCAACATCAGGGAAAAGATAATGAAAAACAAGGGTTTTGAATTTTTGCTTTGGAAGATCCGAACACAGAAAATCGTAGAGTGTCTTACTACCTTTGCCTTCTCCGGTATCACCCACCAAATAAACAAAAGGAGGCTCTTTATCAAAATGCTTTAACACCAAAAGGGCCGCTGCTATTAACGCGGGAGTCCCTCGTACTATCTGAATCTCACGGGTATCGACTTCGAGACGATCATTTTTAAGAACGGCCTTTGCAGCTACCAGCGGAAAATCAGGCGCTGGGACTGTTCCCACTATAGCAAGCACTTTTTCGCCTCCTCAAAGGCCAGTTGAAGAGTATAACCACAAAGGGTGTGTCCCAAAGAACGTGGCTCCTTGGCTTCGTCTAAGCGCTTACCAACAAGTATGGCCGCAAGATAAGGAACATCAGGGCACCCTCCTCCGGAAACATTTACAATGCAAAGGCTTTTTTTATCTACCGTAAGTTTCATATTGGCCACTTGAATCATCAGGTAATCACCGAAATCCTTTTTGCGCACCATATCCGTAGGCTCAAGCAAAGGATTGCTAACCGGCACAACATCAAGGGGAGGAAGGCCTGCTTCTTCAAGCACCCGTAAAATCTCAAGCTTATTCATCAGGGGAAACTCAATTACCATATCGCAACCTTTGCGCACCTCCGTAGGCGGAGCTTTCACCGCAACCTGAAAGCCCTTGTTTTTTAGAAGCGACTCAGCCTGAATAACTTCGCCGGTGTTGTCGAAAAGCAAAAAACCTCTTTCTATGGCCTCGAATTCTTTTTGTTTTTTCTTACGGGAGAAAAGTCTATTAAACATGCTATTTGCGTATGACTATTTTGTATTCATCGCCTTCTTCAATGATTTCAGCCACCTGCCATCCCTGAGAAGTCACCGCTCGCGTCACGTTTTCTTTGGCTGTTTCGTTATCTACCAGCACAACCATTTCATCAGCACTTCCCTCTTTGATGGCCTCAAGTGTTAAAAGCACAGGCTGAGGGCAGGAAAGCCCCCTTGCATCTATGGTTTTCATAGCAAGCCTCCTTAAGCGGTTTTGCGACGCATGGTAAGACCAACCACCACACAGAAAATCAAACCGATGATTACCCCTTCGATGCTATGGGGGCCAAGGCCTTTGGGACTGGCACCCATGCCAAAGTTGTGTGCAAAAGCAGCCCCTATGAGCATCCCGAGCACAAAAACCGCCGCGTCGGTGTCCCCTTCGCCTGACATAAAAAGCTGCCGCCCAGGGCAACCTCCTGCCAAAGCAAAGGCAAGCCCGGCAAGAACCATGCCTAGAAAATTCCAGAGCTCTAAGGTGTGTGCCGCAGGCTGACCTTTAAAACCAGGGTGAATTTGCCCCAAAAGCACGTTTACTATCAGGGCTGTGACCAGAAAGGCAAAAACGCCATAGAAAAGATGCCCCTGACGAAAAAGGATTAGATCTCTAAAGGCTCCCATGGTACAAAATCGACTGCGCTGGGCCAAAAAACCGACCAGAATACCCACCCCCACGGAAACAAACAAAGGTGCATGCATAGCACCTGGACCTTTGATGCTGTAAAAAAAGCACATCGTGTTTTGGTTCTCCCGGAATAGGTGGCAAAACCACGCGTAAAAAGAGCAAAAATGCCATTACCACCGGAAAAACTAAGCCGGCACTAAAGGGAAGGCGCTGGACTCGACCTAAGCTAAACCCCTGTTTCATAAAAAATATGCCTATGCTTATGCCACAAATAAGGCCTAAAAAACCGAAGATAGCATTGGCATCGCCACCGGCCAGGCGCAAAATGGTCCGCCAGGGGCACCCCAGAAACACAAGCGCCCCTATCATGGCGAAAAAGCCCAAGAAGAAACGAATTAAAGGAGCTGAGCCCCCCTCTTGGCTTAAATTCCCCAAAAAGAAAAGCCGCAAGAGAAGAGCCCAATACAAAACACAAAATCTCTGGCCTCAGATACTGAACCACCGCTGCCCTGTGAAGCCCCAGAGATCCCGCGATATCCCTTAAAAAACAGGCTACACAGATCCCCATGTTCCCTGGATTGCCAAGTTTTTGAAGAAGTGGCGCCAAAATCCCAATCAAAACTCCTACGGCGACAATCCCATAGGTCTCAGCGAAAATATTCCGCCTCATAAAAACCCCCTCCAAAATGGAATGAAAAAATCTTTATTCAAAGGATAACAATAAGTCAAATAGGTTTTTTTGATAAAAAGCCGGTTAATTATTGGCTGTTCATATAAGGATGGAATCCTTTGGACTCAAAGGATACACCTGACATCGAGGATCCGTTCCTATTTTTCCAAAATGGAAACAGGAACGGACCCATAGGAATTCTTCGATCGTTTGTGCTTCACTTGGAAATGACTTCTTGAAGCGTCACCTATTTCAGGATCTTTGTAAATTCCCTTGTAAGTGAGCGGACCGACCTATTTTTGGGGAGTTTGATTTTTGGAGGCTTAGAGGAGAGCCAAGAGGCTCTCCTCTAAGTTTTTTAATGGTGGCTACCTACGACCACATTTAAGAGATTGGCAGAAAGTTTTTCCATAACAGGATGTTTTTTAATTTTGACTGGGGAAGTTTCACCGTTAACATTAATAACTACCATTCTCCCGTATCCCTTTCCGTAAGCATTCATAAAATCATATACCGCACCTACTACAACAAGTTTGCCGCTTTTTACTAAGTCAGGATAAAACTCCAAGGCCTGAGCTACTTGCCAATCAACATTGCGCTCTACGTTTTTGAGCCATCTTTCCGCGAAGGAACCATGGCCGTCATCCTTGCTCAGTGGAATATGGAGATGATCCAACTCGCGTATAATGCCTTCGGTCTCTTTGCTGTAATCAGACATAGCTGCTTTTACGGCACCACAACCAGTATGCCCCAGAATGAGGAGAACAGGGGTATGGAGATGTAGAATTCCATAGTCAATAGAACCTTTAGCTACTATAAGCTGGTTTCCAATGTTTCTAATAACAAAGAGCTTATCTATAGGATCATTCAAAAGAACATTCATGTGAACACGGGCATCGGAACAGGTTATAACCGTAGCAAAGGGATGTTGGGACTTTTGATACGGGGCAAAATAGCTAGCATCATGGGACACAACAAACTGATTGTTTCCTACGGCCAATTTTTCCATAGCCGAAGAAGGATCACCACTTGACCCATGACCACTGGCAAAAGCACTGCCACACAAAATCAGAAAACAAATTACCAAAAACACTTGAAATCTTTTGAACATACAACCCCCTCCTTTTAGATTTTTTTGGCTTGTCAAACTGCCATATAGGAATCCATAATTCCTGAAAGACAAATTATAAAAAAAACTGAAAGTTCCAATCTAAGTATTTGTTTGTTATATCTGTTTAAGTCATTTTTTTCCTTGACAAATTCAATTTTTCTCAAAAAACTAAAAAACTTCGAAATTTTTCGGAAAAAAGCTATATTTTTTTAGTTTTGCTAAAAAAATTTCAACTTTCATATGAATGCGTCGCAATTAACTTTTAAGGAAACACTACTCAAAGGACTTAAAGAACTCGGCTTAAGGCTAGAGGCCGAGGCCATTACAGGACTTTTACGATACTTTTCGTTGCTCAAAGAATTCTCTGAACCCCTTGGGCTTACGGCTTTAAAAGATCCTAAAGAAATAGCCGTAAAACATTTTTTGGATAGTTTGACGATTTTGCCTCACCTGCCAGAAGGGCCTCTTCTCGATTTGGGGACAGGCGCAGGATTCCCCGGTATGGTGGTAAAAATTGCAAGACCTGAGAAAGAAGTCTGGCTTGTTGATTCCCGCAAAAGGCCAATTTCGTTTTTAACCTATGTAGTAGGAATTTTAGGCCTGAAAAACATTAAAATCGTTAAAGCCACGGTGGGTAAAAACGATAAGCTCCCCCGTAAATACTTTTCCTGTGTAACTTCTCGAGCGGTAACAGAACTTACCTCCCTATGGGAACTTGGGAGGCCGCTTTTGGCAGAGAAGGGAATACTTTTGGCCATGAAAGGGCCCAAGGGTCCCGAAGAAATTCCAAAATTAAAAGAAAAACATCCAGAAATCACGTGTGAAGTAAAAGAGCTAAGACTACCAATCACAAAAGAACCACGCACCCTTATCCTGGTTAGAGAGTCTCCCAGTTAAGGCAGTTTGGGCACACCCAGGTCACGGTATTACATGAAAATCTTTTCGGGCCTTGAGCCATACATTCCTGACAGATCAAATAGCCACATTTTTGGCACCTGTAACAAAGGGGCATATCCCTCCCGCACACCTCACACTTACCTGAAGTTGTCTTGCTCCTCCTGAATTTTCTATCTCTTTCCATAAAAATTTCCTCATCTAAAAAGACCCGTTCCCTATTCTGGATGAAAAAGGGAACGTATCCCGAAAGCAATGTCGACCAAAAGAGACTTCCAGAACTAAACAGATTATACCGCAAGGCGAATTTTAATGCTCACGCATAAACGGACAAGCCAAACGGCCACCTGGTCATCTCGAGGCAATATAATTGCCATGGCATTCGGCCTCACCAGTCACGCGAAGAGGCCCGCAGAACTAACGAAGCGAACTCTTAAGACAGCTCTTAACATAACGAGCCAAAAGATTGAAAATGTCAGGAAACAGTGACTTTCTGGCTTAATCCTTGCAAGGGGGCTTATTAAGAAGTTAAATGAAGACGAAACAATAAGAAAAGAATTATTTTTAGCGAGGTTTTTATGTTTACCAAAATTTTAGCCAAAATCGTTGGGACCAAGAACGAACGCGAGCTAAAGCGCCTGAAGCCCATTGTGGCTCGCATAAATGATCTTGAACCACAAGTCAAAAAACTCTCTGATGCCGAACTTAAGGCCAAGACTCAAGAGTTTAAAGAACGTCTGGAAAGGGGCGAAACCCTTGACTCCCTTCTGCCAGAGGCCTTTGCCGTGGTGAGGGAGGCAAGCCGCCGGGTGCTAGGGATGCGCCATTTTGACGTGCAGCTCATGGGCGGCATTGTGCTCCATGAGGGGAAAATCGCAGAAATGAAAACAGGTGAAGGAAAAACTTTGGTGGCAACCCTTCCAGCATATCTTAATGCCCTTACGGGAAAAGGCGTTCATATCGTTACAGTTAACGACTATCTTGCCAAGCGCGACGCTAAATGGATGGGAACCCTTTACAATTTTCTCGGCCTTTCGGTAGGCGTGATTGTCTCTGGCATGGATGAACAAGAGCGCAAAAAGGCCTATGCCTGTGACATTACCTACGGAACAAATAACGAGTTTGGCTTTGATTATCTCAGGGATAACATGAAGTTTTCACTAGAAGACATGGTCCAGCGAGAACACCACTACGCCATTGTGGACGAAGTGGACTCTATCTTGATTGACGAAGCGCGAACCCCTCTTATCATCTCGGGTCCCTCAGAAGAATCAACAGAAATGTACTATCACATCGACAAACTTGTAAGGCATCTCAAAAAAGACGTGCACTTCACCCTGGATGAGAAGACCAAGTCCGCCATGCTCACCGAAGAAGGAGTGGCGGAGATGGAGCGGCTCCTTGGGGTGGATAATCTTTATGATCCGCGCCATATAAGCCTGGTACACCACATAAATCAGGCTTTGCGCGCGCACCACTTATTCCACCGTGATGTGGACTACATCGTAAAAGACGGCAAGGTCATTATCGTCGATGAATTCACCGGAAGGCTTATGCCTGGCAGGCGCTGGAGTGATGGTCTGCACCAGGCCATTGAGGCCAAAGAAGGCGTAAAAATAGAAAAAGAAAACCAGACCCTTGCCACTATCACTTTTCAGAACTACTTCCGCATGTATGAAAAACTCGCCGGCATGACAGGAACCGCTGAAACTGAAGCCACAGAGTTCAAAGAAATTTACAATCTCGACGTGGTAGTCATCCCCACCCACAAACCCATGATAAGGGTTGATCACCCTGATGTGGTTTACCGCACTGAGCGTGAAAAGTTCAACGCTGTAGTGGAAGAAATCGTAGAGCTTCACAAACAGGGACGTCCGGTCCTGGTTGGCACCACAAGCATTGAAAAAAGCGAAACCCTCTCGCGCCTTCTTACCAAGAAAAAGATCCCGCATCAGGTTTTGAACGCCAAATACCACGAAAAAGAAGCCGCTATTATTGCTCAGGCAGGCCGTTCCGGCGCGGTAACCATTGCCACCAACATGGCAGGCCGCGGAGTTGATATCTTGCTTGGTGGAAACCCTGAGGGCCTTGCTAAAGAAGCCCTTCAGGAAGAAGGCTTTGACCTAGAAAGCATTGACCAGGCAGCCTGGAATGAAGCTTTGCAAATGGCCCGCCAAGGGGAAGACCCTACCAAGAAATACCCTGAGCGGTGGGCTGAAATTTTATACGAGAAGGTAAAAGAATGTAAAGAAGATTACGAACGTGTTAAGGCCCTTGGGGGGCTCCACATTATTGGCACAGAACGCCATGAGTCTCGCCGCATTGACAACCAGTTGCGAGGCCGTGCCGGACGCCAGGGAGACCCAGGGTCTTCGCGGTTTTACCTCTCCCTTGAAGACGAACTACTTCGACTCTTTGGTTCAGACAAACTCCGAGGAATTATGGATCGCTTGGGCATAGAAGAAGGCGAGCCCATTGAACATCCCTTTGTTTCCAAAGCCATTGAACAGGCCCAGAAGAAAGTTGAAGCGCATCACTTTGAAATTCGTAAGCACCTTCTGGAATATGACGACGTAATGAACAAACAGCGCGAAGTCATCTATTCGCAGCGCAAAGAAGTTCTTGCCAGTGAAAACATCCGCGACTGGATTGATGACATGATCCGCGATGTGTGTGAGGGGATTGTAGAAGAATTCCGTGAAGAAAAAGGCTCCCCTCAGGAATGGGATCTTGAAGCCTTAAAAGAACGCTTCTTTGGAATCTTTGGGTTCCGCCCAGAGATCCCGGATGACCTTTTAAACGCCAAAGAACTTAGCGAATTTTTGACTCAAGAAGCCCAAAAAGCCTATGAAGCCAAGGAAGGAGAAGTTGGCGAAGAACTTATGCGCCACCTTGAGCGCATGTTCCTCCTTCACACCATTGACAGCCTCTGGAAAGAGCACCTCCTGGCCATGGATCATTTGCGTGAGGGAATCGGCCTGAGAGGCTATGCCCAGCAAAATCCGCTCCAGGAATACAAGCGCGAAGCCTTTGCCATGTTCTCCGACCTCATCGAACGCATCAAGGAGCAAACGCTATCATTGCTTTATCGGGTACAGGTAACAAGAGAAGAAGAAGTTGAACGCATGGAAGAAGAAAAAAGAAGCCAAAGGCTGCGTCTGGTTTATAGCCGTGGTGAAGAGACTCAGGAAGAAGAAAAACCTAAAAAGCAGCCCATAAGGCGTGGCAAAAAGATTGGCCGCAACGACCCCTGCCCTTGCGGCAGCGGCAAAAAATATAAAAAATGCTGTGGACGCCCAGGAGCCAAACCAAAAGAAAAGGTGTTGGCAAGCTAGCTTTCTTTAGGCAGGAGAAAAAGACGCTTTAGCACGATAGTGGCGTAAGATCCTTTGGGGAGAAAAAACTCGACCCACACCGCGTCTTCTCCTGCTTCTTCGTATTTGATCTTTTCTGGAATGATGGCTACTTCTCTGGGATATGTTTTGAAAGTAGCCCCTTTAGCAAGGGTCCTGAACTTTTCAAGGCCTGGGATGCCTTCTTTTTCAATCACTTCTTCCATAATGGCCTTTAGTTCGCTATCAAGCTTAAGACGCGGGCTTGGAAGAGGAATTTTCTTCTCTAAAATAGCTGGCCTTAAAACTTCAGGGAAATCCCGATAAAAAAGAAGCTCTCCCAAGAGGTAAGGGACAGGATAAAGTCTTAGCCCAAGCTTTTTCAGGTAAAGCTTTACGGTTTCGTTCCATATATGGGCTTGATAAGCGTGACAAAGCATTAGGAGATACTCGCGGTCAATCAGGGCAAAGGCCCTTTTAAACGTGCGTTTAGAGGGCCTGTGACTCGCTAGAAATTCAAGCAAGGAGCGCTCCCAGGGGCTTGGAGCTAAATCAAGGCAACGTGAGACATCAGGCCAGTACTTTTTTAGGCACTTACGGAAATTTTCGGTGCGCTTCATTTCATATTGGCTTCCCTCAGCCAGCATGAGGTAAAGGGCACGTTCATAATTCCCCAGGATGAGTTCTCTAATGGCAAAGCCTTTGCCGTGGCGCACTGAACCAAAGCGCTGTTCGTCAAAATAATTCACCACCCCGTAGCGCGAAATAAGTTCTATCTCCTCTTCGAGGCCCTTGGTTGAAACATCTCGCACCAGGATTCGGAAAAAATTACCCTTAAGCCTTGCTTTGGACATGGGTTTTGAGGTTTGCCCAAGGTATTCCAGCAGGTAATTTTTGCCGCGGAGGTCTTTTTTAGGGCCGTGGCGGATGGTGAGATATTGATAAGAAACGGCATGGCGGTCTTTAAGGCCACCGTACTGGATACGAGAAGTCCTAAAACGCAGACGACGGGCGATGTCTCCCAACACGTCCCAGGTGGTAGCCCCGCGTTTTTGGAGACGATAAAGGGAAAAGTCGCCTTTGCCCTCGGGTTTGATGTCAGCTACTTCATAAACCACGAAATCTTCTGGCCTTACTTTTATGCGCATGAGTCCATGCTACCAAAATAAAAGAGCTTATAAAGTAGCCTCATTCGTCACGCGGAGAGAACGCCGCCTGCGCGATCTCATGGGCTTGCTTCGAACCCGCAGCCCTTGCAATTACATCCCACACCAAACTAATCCCCCTTGCCTCTAAAACATTTACAGCCTCAACAATTACAGATCGACTTCAGGATCCGTTCCCGTTTTTCGTTCCGAGAAATAGGAACGGATCCTGGATTTTGCAAAGGTCTCGATAAAAACTTCGAAAAAACCTAACTTATAAGAAGGGGGTGAAAGACATGGGAAAAGTTGTGATCAATCCCTTATTAACCAACAAAGTCTATGTTTTCAGAGATAGAGTTGAGGCAGGTTACGTACTTGCCGAAATGTTAAGGCCTGCCTACGCTAAGTCAGAAGATACGCTTGTTCTTGCCATTCCTGCAGGAGGGGTGCCGGTAGGCTTGGTCATTGCAAAAGAGCTGGGCCTACCCTTTGATTTGCTCATAGTGAGAAAGATCCATTTCCCTGATAACCCTGAGGCAGGCTTTGGGGCTATTACCTCAACAGGCGAAATTCTCCTTAATGAAGAACTCGTAGCTTATGCCGGACTTACAGAAGAAGATATTGCCGCACAAATCACCAAAGAAAAAAGAGACATTCAAGAAAGAGAAAGAATTTTCAGAAAAGGCAAGCCCTTTCCTGAAGTCAAGGGCAAAAAAGTCATTTTGGTAGATGACGGCCTTGCTTCGGGATACACCATGATGGCAGCGATAAAAAGTGTTACAGGGAAAAATCCCGCTAAAACAGTAGTGGCCGTGCCCACTGCTTCAGAACGCGCAGTGCAAAAAGTAGCCCCTTTGGTAGATGAGCTTTACGTAGCCAATCTTCGCAGCGGGGCCTTCTTTGCAGTGGCAGACGCCTATCAAAATTGGTATGACTTAAGTCGAGACGAAGTGATCAACCTCCTGGCAAGCGCGGGGTATTTTAATGGAGAAACTTCTTGATAAACAACACCCCTTTAATTGGGATAGGTGCGATGATCCAGAATTGCTTCTTATACGGGAAATGTTATATGGTGATCCTGTGTCAATATTAAAGAAACACCCCAAAGAAGAATTGAAAAAAATATTTTTGAAAAATATTCACCTATTTCGCAGGAAAAATCGCTCATTTTGGAAGCTTGCCCTAGGGGTCTCTGATGAAGAAATTGCTCAAGCAACAGAAAAAAGTTTTAGAGAAACTCTTTCAATCTGGCCTCACTGAAGGTTTTTATCTTACAGGGGGGACTGCACTTGCCTTGAAATATGGCCATCGTTTTTCCGAAGACCTAGACTTTTTTTCGTTTCCTGAATCGTCTGGAAAAAATTTCCCCTTGCAAAGGTTTTCTTCTTTTACTTTTAAAAACAAAAACTTTGAAATTATTGAATTAGAGAAGGAAACTGTACATTTACGAATTGAAAATATCCTGGTGTCTTTTTTTTCTTATCCTTATCCGCTTTTAGAAAAGCCTGACAAATTGGATCTTTCCTCTGGTGAAATTTTGATTGCTTCTGACAAAGATATTGTCGCTTCTAAGGCAATTGCTATTGCTCAAAGGGGCAGTAAAAAGGATTTTTTTGACCTATATTTCCTGATGCGCAAATACAATTGGAATCTTCGAGACATCTTAAATCTCTGTCGCCAGAAGTTTAACTTAAAACAAGAAAATATAGCCTTCCTTTTGAAAGGGTTTTCTTATTTTTATGACGCCGAAAAGGGAGAGGTCTATTTTTTAGATGAACGTAAGCTTGCTCCTGAAGAGTGGCAGCAAATAAAAGATTTTTTTTCCGATGAAGTTTTAAAATACCTAAAAGAAAATTCTATTCCTTCGTAACGGATCTTTCTTTTAACTAGCAGGTATCCCTCAAAACTGGTATGAGTTAAGCTAGGATCCGTCCCCATTTTCGGAACAAAAAGGGAACAGATCCATTACGGATGTGCTTGCAACAATTATCTCAACAATTTTGCATTCGTTACAAAAATGGCGAGCATTACTTATCTTTGCTCTGGAAATAAAGAAGGGGAGGTTCTCAAATGGAACAACCGGTTTTTGACCATCGCAAATTAGGCCTTGATGATGTCTTTGAGTTTGCTTGTTATCCTGGAATTTCCTGTTTTAATATCTGCTGTTTTGACGTGACTTTAGTGCTGGGCCCTTATGATTTTTTACGCTTACGCAAAAACTTAGGGCTTTCTTCCCGGGAATTTATCGATCGGTTTTGCGACTTTTATATCGGCGACGTTACCCAGCTCCCGGTGGTTTCGGTAAAGATGCAGAGCCATGATTTTTCATGCCCGTTTCTACGCGAAGAAGGCTGCTCTGTTTATCCTGATAGGCCGGCCTCTTGTCGCACTTATCCTTTGGCGCGCTTTGTGGGCCGCGATGAAGAAGGAAAGCCCTTTGAAATCTATCGTATTATTCGTGAGACTCATTGCAAAGGCCATTTTGAAAAACGGCCTATCTCTGTGCGAGACTGGATTAAAGAACAGGGACTTGAACCTTATTACGAATTCAATGACCTTTTTGGCGAAATAGTTTTTGCCCGTCAGCACATGGATCGCCCACTCACCGCAGAAGAACTCGACTTAATCTATCTAGCCTGCTATGGCCTGGAAAAATTTAAAGAATACGTTTCCTCTCAAGCCATATCCCTTGAAGGCTTTTCTCAGGATGAAATAGCTGCAGCCCTTAAGGATGACGAAAAACTTCTGCGTTTGGGGTTAAATTTCCTAAAAAAGACCATTTTTCGTGACTATTTACCCCAATAAAACGGTTTAATACTTAAGCTTGCTGCGTTATAGTTTTTAAAAAACACAGGAGGTAAGGACAGCCGGGTGAAAAAAGAAGCAGCAGCTGAAAAGAAGACAAGACTTTCCCCAGAAGAACTCGCCCGCCGTATGGCCCAACTTGCCCTGGATAAAAAAGCCTACGATTTGGTTATCATCGATGTAAGAGGCCGTTCATCTTATGCAGACTTTATTATTGTGGCCAGTGCACGTTCCGCACGCCATGTCCAGGGAATTGCTGATAATATTGAAGATGAGCTTTACCGCGAAAGGATTTTCCCCTTGGGTACAGAGGGCAAAACAGAAGGTCAATGGGTGCTGATGGACTATGGTGATGTAGTTTTTCATCTTTTCTTTGAGCCTGTTAGAGAATTCTATGACATAGAAGGCCTTTGGATGGATGCCCCACGCATTGCGCCAGAAGACTGGGGCCTTATCCTTCCAGAACCTACCGAAGAAAATGAACATCAATAGACTTTTGCTCATCATTCTTGATGGCTGGGGCTTTCGTGAAGAAACCGAAGGAAACGCCATTCGTCTGGCGGGAACCCCTAACCTTGATGCCTTACAAAAAAGATACCCTTTCACTTTACTTAAATGTTCAGGGGAAGCGGTAGGGCTCCCGCCTGGCCAGATGGGAAACTCCGAAGTGGGCCATTTGAACATTGGAGCCGGCCGCATTGTCTATCAAGACCTTACCCGCATTAATTTAGCAATAAAAAACGGGAGTTTTTTTGAAAATCCCGTGCTCAAGGAAGCTTTTTCCCGAGCCAAACAAACCGGTGGCAAGGTACATTTGCTGGGCCTTGTATCAGATGGAGGGGTGCACAGCAGCCTTGAGCACCTTTTTGCCCTGCTTGAGTTTGCCAAAAAAGAAGGCCTATGCGAGAGAGTTTACGTGCATGCTTTTACTGACGGCCGAGACACTCCGCCTCAAAGTGCCAAAACCTACCTTGCCGCTGTCCAAAAGAAAATAGAAGAACTTTCCTGCGGTGCAGTAGCTTCTCTTTCTGGGCGGTACTACGCCATGGACCGGGATAAGCGTTGGGAAAGAGTAGCCAAAGCCTATTATGCCTTAGTGCTTGGCGAAGGCATTTACGCCGAAGATCCCTTAGAAGCAATAGAGAAAGCCTATGCACGCGGTGAGACTGACGAATTCATTAAGCCTACTGTAATTGTTAAGCAGGGGCACCCTGTAGCTCTCATAGAAGATGGCGACGTAGTAATATTTTTTAATTTTCGTGCGGATCGTGCCAGAGAACTTACCCGGGCCCTAACAGACCCAAATTTCAAGGAATTTGACCGCAAAAAATTTCCCAAACTTGCCTACTACGTGTGCATGACCCTTTACGACGAAACTTTTGATTTGCCAGTGGCGTTTCCTCCTGAGCATTTGGTCAACATCTGGGGCGAGGTGGTGAGTAAAGTCGGACTTTGGCAATTCAGAACTGCTGAGACCGAAAAATATGCCCACGTTACTTACTTTTTTAACGGCGGCGAAGAAAAACCTTTCCCTAAAGAAGAGAGAAAACTCATCCCTTCGCCACGGGATATTCCCACTTATGATAAAAAGCCTGAGATGAGTGCTTACGATGTAACCGAAGAAGTAATCCGTCGCATCAAAACAAGGAAATATCACTTTATTGTGATGAATTATGCTAATGGGGATATGGTAGGGCACACAGGGGTGCTTGAAGCGGCCATAAAAGCGGTGAAAGTGGTAGATGAATGTGTGGGTAAAGTCCTTGCCGCCTGGAGGGATGCCACTAATAACGCACCGGCCATTGTTACCGCTGACCACGGCAATTGCGAGATGATGATTGACCCTGAAACTGGTGGACCTTTTACCGCACATACCGGTAATCCGGTTCCATTTTATCTTATTGATGATAGATTTATTGGGAAAAGACTTTCGCCAGGCATCCTGGCAGATATTGCGCCCACAGGGCTTTATCTTATGGGGCTTGAAATCCCAAAGGAAATGACAGGCAAATTATTATTTGAACCTTAAACTCCTAAAAGAAATACTACGTGTTCTTTTTGTTTATGACCCAGAGGCCCGCCTTGACCTCTTTACCCATTTTCCGCGCTTGAAAAGTTTTTTCGCCAATAGGCGCAATTTTGCTATTTTGCGCACGTTTGGCGATATCATTTTTACTTGCCTCATCCTGATGGGACTTTTTGGCCCCCAAGACCCCTCTTCTAATATCATGCTTTTTATTTCCTGGGGTGTATGGTGGACAAGCATTGTTCTTTCCTGGTTTTTTGTAGGACGCATGTGGTGCGGTGTTTGTCCTTTCCCAGGGGTGGGTCGCATTCTTCAAGCCCTTGGGCTTTACCGGAAAAAACTGCCTCTTCAGACCTTTGCAAAATGGTGTGCTTACGGAGCAACAGGGCTCCTTGCTCTTATTCTATGGGTAGAGGCCGTAACCCACATGAAAAATTCGCCTTTTCTCACCGCGCTTTTGCTGCTTTCCATCCTGTTGGGAGCAACTATTTTTGCGGCCCTATACAAAGGACAGGCCTGGTGTCGCCATTTTTGCCCTATGGGAAAAATCATCGGCTCAGCGGCCACGATGTCTATTCTGGAATTCCGGCCCTTGTTAGATAAATGCAGAGGATGCAAGACTTTTGCGTGCAAAAGAGGGAAAGATGGCATCCCCGGGTGTCCTGTTTATTTGGGAGCTTACGCCGTAAAAAACAATCTTATTTGTTTGGTGTGTGGTCATTGTGTGCCTCTTTGTGATAGGGATTCCCCAAGGCTTTTCTTGCGTCACCCTTTAAAAGAGCTCATCCTTAACAAAGGCCGCTACTTAACCTGTGCTTACATTATCCCCTTTCTTATGGCTTCTCAGATATCAAGGTTTATTCAGGAAAGAACTTACTGGTACCAATCGTTTAAAGAATTTTTTGGCGGGCTTGAAATAATCTCCTATAGTTTGGTTTTGGCGGCTTGTTTTGTTCTTTTTCTGGGAATTATCCGTTTGGGTGCCCATCTATTTACTTTTTATGAAGATGAACTTTTTGGAAAATTTTCTCCTATGGTTCCGGTGCTGGTCCCCATGGCTTTTACCGGGGAGCTGGTGTATCGTCTGGACTATTTCTTAAAAGAAGTGGGAAACTTTTTTCCGATTTTGAGCCGGCAGTTTCATATTCAAACTTTTGCTTCCTGGGGTTTTGTTGTCCCTGAATGGCTGATAGTTTTTCTTTTAAAATTTGTTTTGGTTGTGGGAGGCATAGGCGCCACGTATGTATCCTGGGTTTTTTATAGTAAAGAGTTTGAAGGCCTTGTGCCTAAGAAGAATTTTTTTGCTATCTTGTTGTTGATATGGTCCATTACTTTGCTTTATCTTTGGCTCGTGTAGGAGACCAAACATGTCAGAAGAATTGAAATACGGCGAAAAAGCTATCCTTGAAGCTGAATTAGAACCCTGGCCGAATCCTTATCCTGATAGGGACTATCTTATCGAAATAACTTTTCCAGAGTTTACATGTTTGTGCCCGCGTTCAGGGTATCCGGATTTTGCCATCATCAAGATAGAGTATATCCCTGACAAGCAGATAATCGAACTGCGTTCTTTAAAGCTCTGGCTTAACAAATTTCGCAATCGCTATATTTCCCACGAAGCTGCTACCAACGAAATATTTGACGCCCTGTGGCAAACTTTGGCTCCGCGTTATCTCAAGGTAGTTGGGGATTTTCATCCCCGCGGCAATGTTCACACAGTAATCACCGTGGAACGCCGCAAAGAAGACTAATTGCCCAAGAACTTAAATATCTGTTCAACGGCCTTTTCTTCTATTTTTTCTTTTACTTTTTCTTCGACCCCTACCAAAGAGACCTTGGGTTTTTCCACGGTGCCTTTAATGGTAAGCGGGATTTCATAACCAGTTTTGGTTTTAAAAAGGGAAGCTCCGGGAAATTTTTTGGCAAAAACCTTGGCCAGCTTCCCAGACAATTTAAGTTTGGGACTTAAGTTTAAGCGCCCATCAAGGCCCACTTGCCCTAAGAGATCAAGGGCAAGCCCCTCTTTCGCAAAATGCCCTTTTAAGTTCACGAGACCATCTTTAACGGTATATCCCAGGGAACCATTTTCGAACATCAGGTTTTTTAGTTCGTCCACGTGAAGGAGTTGTGCGGCAAGAGTAGTTATCGCATTTTCCTTTAGGCCAACCTGCAAGAACTTGGCGTTTCCCTGGCCAGAGAGGGTCTTTTTTATGGCATCGGACCCTAGCCCCAGCGCAGAAAAAGCTCCCTCAGACCAGACCTTACCACTTACAAAGTAGTTACTCTCCGGGAAAAAACTTTCGCCTAAGGTGGGAAGATCCGCCCCTGCTACGGAATAGGCAAACTTGAGCTTGGGTGTTTTAGAAAGCTCAGAAACATTTCCATTTACTTGCGATATAGCCCCTGCAAAAAGAAAATTTAAGTTTTTAAGGTCAATGCGGTCTTGGGCAAGCTTGATGTTTGCTTTTACGTCTTCAGCACAAAGAGTATAACAAACTTCCCCAGCCTTAAATTGAATATTTCCTGCAATGGGGAGCACAAGGGGTTTGTTCTTCTGCGGTTCTTTGTTTGACGGGATCTCTTCTTGGTTAGCCTTTTCCTCTTCAGGTAAAAGGGATTTCAAATTGAATTTTTCGGCGGTGATAAGGAGATTAGCGTAGGGTGGAGTTCCCTTTAAAGATATTTTTCCTGAAATGTCCATTTTTTCGCCGTTTACAGCCACCTTGAGCTTGGGAGACACTTCTTCAGGATTAACTCTGATTAGGCCTTCTGCCTGAAGGGTGTAGGGTTTTTGTTCAAGAAGAAGGGGTTTGGGATAAAAGGTTAGCGCATAAAGAGGGTTTTGGGTGGTTCCCGCCAAAGCAATTTCCACGTCAAAATTACCATCTAACCTGGGAAGTTCAGCCTCTGGAAAAAGATAGGGTTTCAGTGCCTTAGCAAGCTCTTCTGCCTCTTTGAAACTTGCTTTATTCAAGGAGATATTTCCTTTTATCTTTTGCCCGCTAAGAAGGATTTCCCCTTTCATGGTTCCTGAAAGGATTTTTCCTCCGTTGAGTACAAATTTGGTCTCGCGTCCGGTGGCCTGTGCTTTAAAACTCAAGCCTTTTACCAGCGCATAATTATTCATCAGGAGATCAAAGCTTCCGTCACCACTAAAAACAAGGCTTGTTCCTTTTACTTTCAAGCCCCCGGCTAAAGAAAAGGTTGCTTTGGCAGGGGGAAGTTCTTTCTTAAGGTCAACGAATTCTATGAGGGCCTTTTCTATCTTGAGGTTTTGGAAAACTAGAGCTAGTTCTTTAGGCGGCGCCTCTTTTGGCGGCACTTCTTTGGCGGGTTTTGCTGCTTCTTTGGGGCCAAAGTATCTCACCAGATTGATAGTCCCGTCTTTTTCGCGCACGATTAATACCCTGGGCCTGATAAAGGCTACTTCAGAGACAACAAGCTTTCCCTGAAGTAAGGGGGAAAGCTTAAGGGCCAGGCGCAATTCATCGGCAGCAATTATATTTTGATGTGTTTTGGGATCTTTAAAGTCTATTTTACTAACTTTAATGCCGAAAAACCCTGAGCGTTTAATCTCTCCTATGGAGACTTGAAGGCCGGTGGCCTTTTCTAAGGGCGGCACAATAAGGGCTTCTATTCGTTCGGGAGTGAGATAACGACTGGCAACAAAATAAATCCCGACAATAACAACCAAAAATACAACTAAAACCGCAGCCAAAATTTTTGCTAGCTTATTCATGATTCCCCTCGCGACCAGAGATTTAAGCAATCAATCTTTAAAAAGTGTAACAAAAATTTTTAAATAATCATACTTAAAAGACAAAACTTTTTTTAAATTAGTGTGACGTTTCTGGGCAAGGAGGATCTTTTTTTAGCTGTTCTAATGAGATCTCTGGTTTGAAATAAATTTTTATCCCAAGGGAATCAAGGGCATAAAGGAGCCCTTTACAAGACGGCTCCTTCACAGGGACAATAAATGTATTTACCCCTTTTTCTTTCAACCATTCTGCTACAAGGGCACCCCGGTGCCGGTCTTCCTTGAAGTAAGGATTTTCAAGCACATATTCTCCTTTTACTTCTCCAGGTTTTTGAGAACAATCGATTTCAAGGATAAGAAAAGCTGGCGCACAGGCAAGATGCCCAGAAAAATTCTTTTTTTCGTCAAGGGGGATAGCAATTACCAGTTTTTCTATTTTGGGGGGCTCAAAATGGATGACTACCCGGTCTATTTCTGGAAACTGGTCATAGATTTCTTCTTCCATGATAGTTACGATTTCGTGGGCTTCATCCAAGGTGCGCACGTCAAGTATTATTTCAGCTTCTACAAAACTAAATCTACCCGAGCGCCTACCTGTTAGCCGTTTAATTTCTTTAACTTCCGGAAATGACCTAATTATTTCGGCGATACGAGCGGCAACTTCAGGCTCAATACCAGCATCCAGAAGTACTTTTAGAGAATCAATCATAATCTCCCAGCCGGTGTGAATAATGAAAATTGAAATAATTATCGCAGCTATATGATCTAACCAGGGGAACCCAATAGCTCCACCAATGAGACCAATCAGTATAATAGCCGAGCTAAAAAGATCTGTTTTCATGTGTTCCGCGTCAGCAGCCAGGCTTGGTGAGCCTGATTTTTTGGCGATCTTTAGTTCCCAGCGCGAGAAAAGCCAAAGTGCAATAGTTATGGCCAAAAGCCCCCCGGCAGCAACAGGAACTCTCTGGGCCTCTAGCACACTTTCTTCGCTTATAACCGAATGAATTATTTCAAATGCCGCGGCAAAAATAAAAAAGGAGGTAACCAGTGACGCGAGATTTTCCAATTTATAAAGGCCGTAGGGAAAGTCTTTGCTTTTGCGATCGGCAAATTTTAATCCAAGGAATACAGATATCGAGCCAATAACGTCAGTTAAAGAATGAATGGCATCTGCTTGCAGGGAAAGACTTCCTGAAAATTTACTCAGGAGATATTTGCTTGCTGCTAAGCAAAGATTAAAAATTGCTGCAAAGGCAGCTACCCGGGCAAGAACCTGCCCTTCGGTTTTTATCTGTTGCGTCTTAGTCGCCAACGCCAACCGCCTCTTTTGGGAGGGCCAGGATTAGTGCGCCTGATTTTCAGGCTACCACATTTTGGACAGCAGAGGACCCTTCCAGTCCCAAAAGGAACTCGCCAAACATGTCCACACACAAAACACTTAAATTCCCGATATTCTTCCATAAGCTCTTTTCCGAAATGTCGATATCAGTGTTGTGAGCACAAAAACTGTAGGGATTCGTCCCCATTTTTATCGGAACGAAAAATGGGAACGGATCCCGAGACATTTTTCTTAAAAATGCTCTTAACAACAAGCTAATCTTAATGAGATTCAATGTCAATTATACCACGGGAAAAGACTTTTAAAGAAGACAGGGAGATTTTTCTATTTCCATTTTGTCTATCTCGGATCTGTCTTATAAGTTTCATAATCTTTTTTCACCAAGTTTAAATCTATATTTCTCTTAATTGAGAAAAGACCCAGCTTTTCTACTTTATCTAAGACTTCTAAATATTTAAGTACAATGTGATATTGATTCCGATTCCAAAAATCATGAATAAGTATTTTTATATTTTCATTTCCGTAACATTTCAAGATAGTCTTTAAAGCACATGCTACTCTAAATCTACCGTCAATAAGTACTAAATCTATCTTTTGAGGATTGATAAAATGAAAAATGTTTGAAGAATATTTTTCAAAAACATTTTTATACGCATCCGACACTGGAAATCCCATTTCTTTAGTTGGCCCGATATTTACATAATAAATAAACAATCTTTCATTTTCAAACTTTTTAACAATCCTATATTTCCTCATATATTCTATCCATTCCATACTTGATTCAACTGTATATATAATTGATCTCGACTTTGCGAGCGCTCGCAATGTGCTACCCCCGAGCCCAAACTCCAAGTAGTGTTTTGAAGCTTTTATAAGCTTATCAAAAAGCAACTTCTCTTTCCTTTTCATCAAAAATGGATAAAATAAAGGATAAGGCAACTCTTGATCAATCTTTTTAATTATTCTGGATAGTTGTTTTGTAAACAAAGGCATAGAACAACCCTACCTCTTTAGACACAAAAAAACTTCATCTCTTACAGAATTTATCATAACTTGAATCAAGTTTAACTTTTAAAACGAATCAAGTTTTTTTCAACATCTTTTCTAATTTTGGCCTGTATAATAAAATACTTTTTCTAAAATTTAAAATTTTGCATTAAATATGGGAAAATGAAAAAAACTATTTTAAAATTATGGTTTTTAATAAGGCCTTACTGGCCTCTCATTTTTGTCTCCATTCTCTTTAGCAGTATCGCTTCTATTTTTTCGGGCTCTATAGCCTGGTTGGTAAAGCCTGTTCTTGACCGCATTTTCCTTGAAAAAAATTATATTTACCTCAAACTCATCCCCCTGGGGATAGTGGGAATCTATTTTTTGCGCGGGCTTGCAGTCTTTCTACAGGCCTATTTTATGCGTATAGCTGCCCTGAGGCTTGTAAATGACCTCAGGCAAAAAATATACGAGAAGATTCTAAACTTGCCTGTAGGACTTGCCACCAGAGAGACTTCCGGGCGCCTTATCTCACGCGTAATAAATGATACTTCTTTGCTTGAAGGGGCCCTAACTGACATCTTCCGCACTTTCTTTCTCGAAGGCCTTACGGTTTTGATCCTGGTGGGAGTGGCTTTCTGGCGCAGGTGGGATCTTACCCTGTTTGCCTTTACGGTCTTTCCTCTAGTGGCCATTGCTTCGCGCAAGCTGGCCCAAAAGACCCACCGCGTGCGGCACCTGGCTCAACAGGAAATGGCAAACGTCACTAATTGTCTGGCCGAGGGGCTCTCCGGGCTTAAAGACGTAAAAATTTTTCAACAAGAAAATTATATGAAAAGACGCTTCAACCAAGCAGTGGAGGCCTTTTATCGTTTCTCGCTAAAGCTTACTAAATACAATGAAGGGACAAAATTCGTGGTAAATCTCCTGGCCGGGGTGGGAGGGGGGCTTGTCTTTGCCTATGGCGGCCATCTCATTATTATCAAAGTTATCACCCCAGGAGACTTTTTCTCGGTACTTACCGCAATCCTTATGATTTTTAATCCCATAAAAAAACTCTCTTCGGCCTACAACAAGGCCCATGACGCCCTGGCCGCAGTGGAAAGGCTCGAAGAAGTATTAAAGCTTCCCCAAGAAAAAGAAGGTCAAAAAGAAGTTAATGCTGTTAAAAAGGGCTTTCGCTATGAAAAGGTAACATTTTGTTATCCCAACACCGAAGAGCCAGCCCTGCGCGGGGTCAACTTTTTTATTCCTGCAGGGAAGATCGTGGCCCTGGTAGGCCCTAGTGGTGCAGGGAAGACTTCGCTTGTTTCCCTCCTCCCCCGCTTTTATGACCCAACTTCTGGTCG
Organism: Thermodesulfatator atlanticus DSM 21156; assembly: GCF_000421585.1. Classification (NCBI taxonomy): domain Bacteria; kingdom Pseudomonadati; phylum Thermodesulfobacteriota; class Thermodesulfobacteria; order Thermodesulfobacteriales; family Thermodesulfatatoraceae; genus Thermodesulfatator; species Thermodesulfatator atlanticus. The sequence continues at coordinate 16,540 of NZ_ATXH01000003.1, read as the reverse complement.
TGTTACACTTGACGACACCGACCTTCGCGAGCTTAAGCTTTCTTCTCTCAGGCGTTTAATAGGTATAGTATCCCAGGACATCATCCTGTTTAACGTCTCCGTGGCGGAAAACATTGCCTTTGGCAAGCCCGGGGCTACCAGAGAGGAAATTATCAGAGCGGCCAAGATGGCCCACGCCCATGAGTTTATCCAGGAGCTACCCCAGGGATACGATACCATTCTGGGGGAAAAAGGCGTTGATCTCTCTGGGGGTCAGAAACAGCGCATAGCCATAGCACGGGCCATTTTAAAAGATCCCCCTGTACTTATTCTTGATGAGGCTACCAGCCATCTTGATACTGTTTCTGAGCGATTGGTACACGAGGCCCTGGAAAAGCTAATGCAGGGAAGGACGACCATCATCATTGCCCATCGGCTTTCTACTATAACCAAAGCCGATATAATAGCCGTGATGGATAAAGGAAATATTGTGGCTACCGGCAAACACGATGAACTTTTGCAAAAAAGTGAGCTTTACCAGAGACTATACAGCAGTTTCCAAGAATAATGAAAAAAAATCTTTCGATAGTGCTTATAACTTTTAATAGCGAACGTTATCTTTCAAAAGTTTTAAAGTCCTGTATATTTGCCCAGGAGATAGTGATTGTTGATTCCGGCTCCACAGATAACACAGAAAAAATCGCGAGAGAATTTGGCGCGCGGTTTATTCCCCATGAATGGCTTGGCTTTGGTAGGCAGAAACAATTTGCCGTAGAGCAAGCCCGAAATGACTGGGTTTTTGTGCTTGATAGCGATGAAATTATCCCTGAAGAATTACAGCACGAAATATTAGATGTTTTAGTTGAACCACAATTTAAGGCCTATAAGGTCCCGCGTCTAAATTATTTCTTTGGCAAACCCATCAAAACTTGTGGCCTTTATCCTGACTATACTATCCGCCTGTTTAATCGCAAATTTGCAAGATTTAGCGATGATGCGGTTCATGAGAAAGTTTTATACGATGGCCCTTTAGGAAAATTTAAAAATTATTTGATTCATTTTGCTTACGAAAGTGTAGATGAATTCATAGAAAAACAAAACCGCTACTCAAGTTTGGCCAGAAAACCTAATCGCTTAAAGGCTATTTTTTCACCCAAATGGACTTTTTTTCAGAAATTCATCTTACAGCGAGGCTTCTTAGACGGCTGGCACGGATACCTAATTGCCAAACTTTATAGTCAATATACTTTCTGGAAGTATGTTAAGACCTAATTAGCTCTTGATAGATTTTTTCTATTTTATCAACCATCTTATCAAGAGAATATTTTTCTTCTACTAGTTTGCGACCGTTTTCCCCAAGTTTTTTAGCTAAATCAGGATTTTTCATCATCCAAAAAATAGCATTTTTTATCTCTCCTGGATTAGCTGGAGGAATTAAAATCCCGGTTTGTTTATGGATTATAACTTCAGGAATTGCCCCTACATTAGTAGCTATTACAGGCCTTTTCATTGCTAATGCCTGAAGGACTGCTTGAGGGACCCCTTCATGTCCTGTTGAAGGATGAATAAAAATGTCAATTACGGCCAAGATATCCGGAATATCTTCTTGATACCCCAAAAATTCAACTTTTTCCGTCAATCCAAGTTCCTTAACCATATTAATTAAGTTATTCCTTTGGGGACCATCCCCAACTATTATTAATTTTATATCTGAAACTTTTTGAACGAGTTCTTTAAAGGCCGGAATTAGATACCGATGTCCTTTCCAGCTACGCAAAACAGACACACAACCTAAAACTACTTCCCCTTTTTTAAAAAACGGAAGATCACTATTAGGACAGAATTTTTCGATATCAATACCGGTTGGAATGGACTCTATCCTTGAAGAAATTTCTGGAAAAACGGTTATAAAATATTCTTTAATATGTCGGCCTGTGGTAATTAAATAATCGGCTGAAGAATAAAGGATCTTACTAAAGAAATTTCTTTTTACAGGAGTTGATAGATGTCGAGTCCTAACCAATATTTTATTAGTCAATTTCTTTACGAAAAGACCGTGCCAACTGTCTCGACTACTATGTGTATGAATAATATCGATATTATGCTTTTGAACGATATTCCTCAAATTTAAGGTGATCTTGAGAGATCTTTGATGTATAGGGATCTCAAAGACTTTGATGTTATGTTTTTTAGCTTTTTTTGCTATTTTTGATTCTTCTGGCGCGGCCAAAGCAACCGAATAACCCCTTTCCTGAAAAGCAACGAGTTCCTTTAAAACTCTGATCTCTTGCCCCCCCCACCCTAATGACGCTTCTGTATGTAAAATTTTTAGCTGCCTATGCATTTTTTTCTACAACATTATGGAAAAGTTCGTATAGTTCCTTTGCTCTGTCATCAAAAGTTCGAGAACTTTTCCAGGCATTAAAGGCGATTTTTTGCCTCTCTTCAGGGCTCATAGCAAATATTTCTTCGAAAACCTTTATTAGAGATTCCGGCTCACGAGGGTCGTATAGAAAACCATTGTAGCCATGCGTGACAATTTCCTTAATGGGGGGAGTCGCAGAACAAATTACCAAACTAGACGAGGATAAGTACTCAAATAATTTTATAGGCAATGAAAATTTATTTTCTATATAATTTGGATTATTAGGAATTATAAATACTTTTTGTCTTTTTAGTATTTCCTTTATTTCAGTAAAATTTTTAAACGACACTAATTTTATATTTTTATTTAGTCTGTTAACAATTAAGTCCTGTTTCATTTTTAAAAGGTTTTCTTCTGGTCCGCCTATAATATGAAATTTAAGGTCATATCTATTATTGATAGCATATATTGCCGTGACTAATTCTCCAATTCCTTTCCAGTCATATAAACTACCAATATAATAAACACTAGAAATTTCCGAAAAGTCCTTAGGCATAAAATCAAAATCAAATCGAGAAGCGTTATAAACGGTATGTTTATTTTTGATATTAAATTGTTTAGAACAACTATTAGCAATAGTGTTATTAACAAATGCAACTACATCTGCATTTTCTAAAACAAATTTTTCATAATTTAGCAATCTTTCTTTCGACTTAGGACTCCTTACTGTTTCAGAAAAAAGCTCATGACATTCGTAAATAATTTTATAATTTTGTCGCCTTTTTCTATTTTTTATTACCGCATATGCTGTTTTCAGATGTCTTAAATATAATATATCATAGCATACAATCTTACGCTTTATAAAAAAATTGAATATAGCATTAGATTTAAAACAAAGCATTCGACGATAAATGTGATTAATACACACACCAGACAAATCTACGTTATAAATTTTTTCTATCTCTTCTCTGGTGCCACTTTTTTCGATAAAGAGATCTACATCTAAGTCCATTTTCGCAAGACTGGCAGCAGTATAGACAAAAGAAACACTTCTTGCTTTTTGAGAAGGAAGAGGTTCAGGATATATCAGTGCTACTTTTAACCTTTTTTTAGCCATGGTCCCAAATTTTCTCGGAAATAAAAAGCGTAAAAAGGATAAAACCTCCTAAATCTAAAGTTTCAATAAATCCCCTAAGAAAATAATGACAAAACATAACTAAAAATAAAGAAAAATAAAATACCTTTATATTTAGATCATAGCTTTTTCTAAATGATAAAACAAAAGATCTTTTTAGGCTTAAAACAAAAAGTGGTATAAAAACAAAAAATCCCAAAAGCCCCTGACGTATTATAGTTTGTAAATATATCCCCTCGTCAGAATGATATACATAGCGTCCTTCTTTTTTATCGTAATGACCAAATCTTTTAGGAACGTTGTGCTCTTCTAAAAAACGAAAATAAAGCTGCCTTCCATAACCAAGTCCTAGTATGGGATGATGTTTGAAAATTACAGGAAATCTGTCGGCAATAATTTGGTCTCTTCCGTTGGGAGACAATCCTCTATGAAAGGCGGCTTTGACTTTAGGATGATTAAGCAACGCAGCAAATCCAATCAACATAACAAGAAGAGGAATGGCTATCAACTTGATAATTGTTTGCCTCTCATATTTAAGAAAATATCTCTTATAAAGAAAGTGAACTACAAATAAAATAAATAAAATTATTTCTAGCATACAAGATAAGTAAGCTCCTCTTGCCCCAGTTAGCACTAATAATATAAGACCAAAAGTAATTTCGACTAGAATTACTATTCTTAATAGCATATTTGAAAAATAAATAATCCCTGCCAGGGCAAAAGGCAAAAATATAGGGACATAAAAAGAATAGTTACGATCTGGAATAAACTTTGGAGAAAAAATATTAACAGTATGGGACACCTGAATAGTTTTATAAAAAAAATAAAAATTATTTATAAAAAAAGTAAAAATAAAAGCTAATAAAACCGTTTTGATTTTAAGGTTTTTATCTCTAATGAACAGGAAAATACCTACCAATGACAGGGGAACCCAATAAGTCTTCTTTATCCACTTAAACGAATATAGAGGGTCAGCAGAGAATAAGGCTGAAATAGTAAGCGATACAAAAAATGCTAGGACTAACAAAAAAATAGATTTATCAAACCTAGGGAAATACTTTTTAACCGCTAGAAAATAAACTATGAAAACATATCCAGCGATAGCAGAAATAGTTTTTATAGTCGTTAAATGTTCACTAAAACTCGACCATATGCCAGCGAAAAGAAAAAATGCTAAAATATAATCTAAATTAACTTTAGATTTAATTACCATATCTCATATGTCCTCTTATAAGCTCTATAATTTTTTGTGCAGTTTTAGACCAGGTGAAATTTTCTGATACATGTTTTACACAATTTTTTGAGAGATTTTCCCAATTTTTTTCAGCCATTTCAATTTTAGCAACTAGATCATTTACATCCTTCGGCCTAAAAAGGTAGCCATTATAGCCATCGCGGATGATCTCGCGAATTCCTCCGTTGTTACTTCCGACTACCGGTATCCCGCAGCTCATAGCTTCAACTACGGTTATTCCAAATGCCTCATGACCGATACTGGGCTGGACAAAGATATCGGCCATGGAATAAAAGGCTGGCAAATCTTTATGCTCCCGTTCCCCGAGAAAAAATACCTGCTCTGAAACCCCAACGTCTTGACAAAGTTTTTGTAATTCAGACAAATAAGGCCCTTTCCCAATTAAAACATAAACGTACTCATTAAGCTTAGGGAGTGCTTTTATAACTAATTGATAGCCTTTCCAGCCTACGATCCTACCAACGCTCAGAAGAACCTTCTTTTGGTTAAAATTATATTTTTTTCTCAATAGTTCTCTATGCTTAAGATTGAATCTAAATTGGTTTATATTAACCCCATTATAAACTACATGAACTTTTCTTTTGTATCTACTTGAAATTATCTCTGCATTAGCGTTACTAACAGCAGCCATTATATCTACTTTAGAGGAAAATCTACGATCAAAAAAATAGAAATCCTCTCCACCAGAAATAAAAAAAGTAATTATATTAGGATTTAATCGCTTTACATAAGAGGCCACAAAAAAATCAAAAGGTTTTAGTAATATTAAACAATCAAAATTGGCTAAATGTTTTCTTCCTCCTAACAAGAAAAAACTTAGCCTTTCCCCAAATTTTTTGAACCGATTTCCCAAGTTTGGTATTTTCTCTCTTGAAATATAAGAAAACATTTTAATCGGGAGCTCGGGATATTTGACATGTTCCCCTATTCCAGTGATTATTTCAGCATATACTTTCTGTCTATTTAGTTCGTTTGCAACTTCCCAACAAAATGTTTCAATTCCACCAGTTTTATTTGCCGTAGTTACGTTATAAATTCCTATACGCATGACACCCTTCGTTGTATTATTTCCTCTATTGCATACATCACTTCTTTAGGAGTTATAAGTTTCATGGCTTCATTAGTGTTGTCCTTTCTTTTCTTTTTCAAATATTTTAGACCTTCAGGTTTAAAAATTACCTTGTGAATTTCAAGATCCTGAATGGGACCTGTATCTTCTGGCTTACTTAAGGCGAAAAGAGATACCGTAGGCACTTTTAACGCAATGGCAAGATGAAGAGGACCTGTATCCGGAGTAACTAATAAATCTAATCGCTTGAGATAATATGGCAGTTCTGCAATAGATAACTTCCCTGTTAAGTCGATAATTTTTTCACAAAAATATTTCTTGACATGTTTAAAAAAAAGATCGGCTAATTTTTGTTCATTTTTGTTCCCAAACAAAACAATTTTAAACTTTTCAAAGTTTTGTGATATTAGTTCTGCCAAATTACTAAAATATTCTGGCGGCCATGCTCGGCTCCAATGAGAAGCTCCTAACTGAAATCCTATAATAATCCCTTCTCTATTAGAGATAGATCTTTCTGCCCTTTTTAAAAAAGTTTTATTATTCAGCTCTCCAATTTCCATTTTTTCTGTAAATTTCTCCCCCCCCATTAACTTTACTAATAGAAGCCTTTTCCTTATAGCATGTATGGGGAGTTCTTTTTGAACGTAAGACAAATATGCCATAGAATCTCTATTCGGCTTACTTTTTAAAATTATCTTAGCTCCACTTAGTAAAGCAATTTCTATATCTTGAGGAGAGTTTCCATGCAATATCAAGCAGGCATCATATTTTTCCTCTTTTATATGGGTTATAGTAGAAAAAAATCTCTTATATCCGCCATAATAAGGAATTATCTTGTCTATAATAGACATATTTGAAAACAAATCCACATAATTTCTATGTATTAGACAAACGATTTTTGCCCTTGGAAAGGACATTTTAATACTTTTAACAGCTGGTGTTGACATAATAGTATCACCAAGTGCTGTATTAGAAATCACTAAAATCCTGTATATATCTCCTTGGAACTCATCCAAAGGAATGACTCTTTTTTTATTAAAAACGGAAATATATCTACGAACAAAAAAACTTGTGACTTTCTTAGGAAACATAACTAGTATTTTCTTTTATTAACTTTACAATCTCTTTAGTTTTATCTTCTATTTTAAAATGATTTATTATTTTTTCTCTAGAAAAACTTTTTATTTTACAAGCTTTCTCTATTTTTCTTGACAGATCATTTACATCTAAACTAGCAATCATCCCATCTGCACCTTCATCAATAATTTCGTGAGCTCCGTTAAAAGTGCTAGTTACAACGGGAACATTAAAAGATAACGATTCAAGACAAGTATTTGCAAAAGGATCATAAAGCGTTGGTAAAACAAATACATCAATATTTTTCAGATATGGCCTTATATCTTTTTGTGCTCCTAGAAAAAGAATTCTTTCCTGCAACCCGAGCTTTTTGACTAAACGCTGATAATGTTTCTGTTTCTTGTCTCTTCCTATAACAACAAGTCTGGCCTTTAAAGACATATTTGATAAAGCCTTTAAAAGAAGCCCAAGTCCCTTGCGAAAGAAATCGCTTCCTATAAAACCAAGAATTATCTCATCTTTTCTTTTAATATCACATTTAGACAAAGCAATTTTATTCGGATCAAAGTAGTTAACATCAATTCCGTTGTATATAACTACGATATTTTTAGCTATCTCTCTATTATAAACGGTTTTAAAGTCATTTTTTACCATCCGGGAGTTAGCAATTATTTTTCTTGCCTTCTTAAGGCACTGTTTCTCTAACCAAGCTATTGACTTGTGTTTTATATTATATTTTATATCTAACCCTTTTATTTTTGATGAAAACTTTGCTTTTTGTGCCAACCACTTAAGATGACAACCATCTGACGCTCTATATACACAATCAGAAAGGATTCTGTCAAAACTAAAAACCAAATCAAATTTATATTTTTTTAAAAAACCCTTTACTTGAAGAGCAAAAACTAAGTCTGATAAGGGGGCCTTAATTTTAGGTAGCGTGTGAATTACTACATTTGGAGTAACTTTTTCATCCCAGGTTTGAGATAAGAGATGAATATCAAAACTATTCTCTTTTGTTAAGGCGTTTAACAATCTTTTGAGATATTGTTCTGCTCCGCCGTGAAAGCGGAATTTTTTCTTCACAAATAAAATGCGGGGCATGGAGACTAGGAAAGACCTTCTTCCTGCATTAAAATCAGGGCTGCTATGGGATATCTTGTTTTAGCACGGAAATATCGGCCCCAGACTTTTGCCGAGGTCGTTGGCCAAGAACATGTCGTGCGCACCCTTAAAAACGCCATATCCCAAAACCGCGTGGCGCATGCCCTGCTTTTTTCGGGCATCCGCGGTGTAGGTAAGACTACCATAGCTCGCATTCTTGCCAAGGCCCTTAATTGCGATAAAGGGCCTGCTGAGGAACCCTGCAATGAATGTAGCGCCTGTCGCGAAATAACCGAAGGCCGCGCAGTAGATGTTCAGGAGATCGACGCCGCTTCTAACCGTGGCATAGACGAAATCCGCGAACTCCGCGAAAACGTAAAGTTTCCGCCTTCTCGCCTGCGCACCAAGGTTTATATTATCGACGAAGCCCACATGCTTACCCGCGAGGCCTTTAACGCCCTACTTAAGACCCTAGAAGAACCACCTCCTCACGTAAAATTTGTCCTCGCCACTACAGAGCCTCATAAGATTCCAGTAACAATTCTCTCCCGCTGTCAGCGCTATGATTTTCGCAGGCTCTCCTTTGCCAAGCTTGTTTCTTTTCTTGCTCAAGTTTGTGATAAAGAAAACGTATCCATAGAAGAAAACGCTTTGGAAATAATAGCCCGTGAAGCCGAGGGTAGTGTGCGAGATGCCCTTTCTCTACTTGACCAGGCAATTTCTTCAGGAGTGCGTACGGCAGAAGATGCCCGCGAACTCTTTGGACTGGCAGATAATTTTCTTCTTGAGCAATTGGCTCGGGCTATAATTGCGCGGGATTTAGCTTCTTGTTTTAGCCTTGTAAATCAAGCCTATGAGCAAGGTCTTGATTTGACTTTTCTAGCCCAGGATTTAGTTGAATTTTTTCGCAATCTCCTTGCGTTAAGAAGCTCTTCTGGACGTGTGGTGCTCGATATTCCAGAAAGTGAGCTTTCCCTTTTAAGAGAACTCTCCCTGGAGGTAGAACCCCAGGAGCTTCTTATCCTTTTCCAGACTCTCCTTGCTGGTTTTGAGGCTCTTAGAAGAAGCCCTGTTCCTAAACTATCCCTTGAGCTGATGCTAGCTAAGGCCTGTGAAATAGGACAAGTAGTCGCCCTTGATAAACTCTTTGAAAAAATAGCAGAGATCAAAGCCTTCGTTCCTTCTTCAGAGATTTCGTCTGAAAAGGCTGAACCCTCAGCGCAAAAAACAAAAGCTCAAGATGTTTCTTGGGAAGAATTTGTTACCAAGCTTAAGGAAGAAAAACCTACCCTGGGGGCCCTTTTTGAAACCCTTTCGCCGCCGAGTCAGGACGGGAACAAACTGGTTTTAGTGGCTCCAGAACATCCTCTATTAGAGGACAAAGACGCCCTTTTACGTGTAAAAGAACTTGCCTTTGAATTGTTGAAAAGGCCCCTTGAAATTCAGGTACACCACGAAGAAGAGTCTTCCTCAAAGCGACAAAAGTTGGTAGAAAAGCCAATTGTTCAAGACACCCTTAAAATTTTTGGGGGACGCATTGCCAAAGTAAAAATCTATGAAAAGGAGTAAACCATGCAGAACATGCAAAGCTTGATGCGCCAGGTCCAGAAAATGCAAAAAAAGATAGCTGAACTCCAAGAAGAGCTTGCCAAAAAGACTGTTGAAGCCTCTGCTGGAGGAGGTATGGTGACCGCAGTGGTAAATGGTCGCCAGGAGCTTGTAGCCATCAAGATAGACCCCGAAGTAGTTAATCCAGAAGACATTGATATGCTTCAAGACCTGATCGTCGCTGCGGTAAACGAGGGCATTAGGCGTTCTCAGGAAATGGTTGAACAGGAAATGGCTAAAATTACAGGCGGGCTTAAAATCCCGGGGCTTTTTTAATCCATGGCGTTTCCTGATCCTTTAAAAAGGGTCATTAAAAACCTAGCAGCATTACCTGGTCTTGGGGAAAAGTCAGCCACCAGGCTTGCACTCTATCTTTTGAGCCGCCCTCGAGATGAAATAAAAGAACTTGCCTTTAGCCTTTTAGAGATGAGCCAGAAGGTGCGGCTCTGTAGGCGATGTTTTAACTTTGCCGCAGAAGATCTCTGCCCTATTTGTCAGGATCCAGAAAGGGATAGCTCTATTCTCTGTGTAGTGGAAGATCCGGCTTCTTTGTCTGCCATAGAAAAGGCAGGGGTTTATCAGGGCCTTTACCACGTGCTCCATGGGGTACTTTCCCCAAGAGATGGTATAGGCCCTAAAGAATTGCGCCTTCCTGCTTTATTCTCGCGCATTGAGCAGGAAAACATAAGCGAAATCCTCATCGCCTTATCTCCTACCGTGGCAGGCGAAGCCACGGCTTCTTATCTGGTTCAGGCGCTTAAGGAATTTCCCATAAAGATTACGCGTCTTGCGTGCGGGGTCCCTATGGGAATGGATGTCAAATATGCGGATAAATTAACCTTAAAAAGGGCCCTTGAAGCCCGGCAGCCATTTTAGGCTTTACTATTTCGGGATTAAGAACTAGTTCACCACAGCATTGTTTTATCTTTGCTCCTAAAATTACAAAGAGACAAAATTGCCAGGATCAGAGTTGAAGCATAATGACGAGAGATCCGTTCCTATTTTTCGGAACGAAAAAATGGGAACGGATCTTAAAACAGAGCTTAAGTGTTTTGAAAGTCTCTACAAAATAATAGCTTTTTGCGATATTCATTGAACTCTCCTGGTGATGATTGACAAACTTCATTATTTACGCCTTGATGCGAAACTTAAAATTTCCCGGATCCAGCCAAATATGCCCAAAATAATCAGTACACCAATAAAAGCTGCAACTTCGCGAGGCACTATAAATCCTGTTTGAGGTTTTGACATGGAAGATTGGGTTTCATTTGCTATATTTTCTATATTAAGCTTTAGCTCGGTCCTGTGTCCCATATTATCCGAGACAACAATTTCCCATAGGCCAGGGACGTCTGGCAAAAAGGCAAAGCGTCCGTTTCGATCGGTGCGCCCCCTTTGAAAGGAAAACTTACTCCCTGAGGCGCGAATCACTACTTTCACGTAACTGGCGGGTTCTCCGTCATCATAAGCAACCGAAACAACCCCTACGCCGTTATGGTAAGAAACCGAACCCTCCATCCCGTGAGCAAAAGCCATAGCAGGAAACCAAAAAATAATGCCCGTTAACCACAAAAATATTTTCATAGTCTTTAGAGATATCTAGAATTTCAAAAAAGCCTGAGATCGCCTCGTATATGGAAGAGGCAGCCAAAAGCGATCTCAGGCCAAAACTTCATAAAATTAAAATCCAAAGGTTAGCGTGCATTTATAGCTGGCATAGTCCGCCTTTTTCGGATCAGGATAATGGGTCTGGTACTCACTTTTTACAAGCCATGGGCCTTTTCTTTTTAAAATTTTTATCTGAGCAACCCCTTCTTTGTCTGTCCTGGTGGCCCAGGCGAAAGTCTCTTTCAGATCGCTAAACCCGGCATAGGTGGCATAAACCCAGTTGCGCAAAGGCTTACCCTTAAAAAGGAGTTTCACTTTAAAAAGATCCCCCTCTTTAAGGAGGGAAGGATTAGCAAGCGGCACAAAATAAAAGTTTGATTCAGGGATCAAAATCTCTGGGAGATCTTGCTTTCCCCCCACACTAATAAGGGCCATAGCGGTATTACATATCCATTTGGCATAAAGAATTTCCTTCCCTTTAAGTTCCTCTCTTGTCTTGTAAAACCAGCCCTCTGTAGTTTTGGCGCCAAAATTTTTGGCAATTGCTACCACCACATAAACGCCATTATCTTTGACTCTAAATTTTATGGGCAAGGGTTTTCCGTCTTTAACCTCAAAAGGTAACGCGGTCTTTTTGCCTGTTGGGGAAATCATAAATACTTTTATGCTTTCTAGTACTGCCTCTTGAGCCTGAATAGAATGAGGAAAAGAATGCCCCCAACCAATAGAAATGGTCACAGTGTCTCCCTTTTTGGGAGAGTAATTATCTACATCTAACCATAGGAAATGAGCCCTACATACTCCGGCAAAAAGAATTGCGAAAACAAAACAAGAACAAAAGAGTAATAACCTTTTCATAAAAACCTCCCTGGATATTAGTAATTAATCAAGAAACCAACCCAAAAAGTCCTGGGCCAGGCAACAGCATAGTTTTTAGAGTCACGAAAATAAGAGGCACTCTGGGCATAATGTTCGTCAAATAAATTCTTTATACTAAAGAATATCTCTGTACTTTTATTTTTGTCATATTTCCAATTATATGAGGTATAAAAGTCAACAACATCATAGCCATCATAAGTATAAAGATTATAATTATCCATATAATATTTACCAACGTGACGCCACTTAATCTCAGAAGCCAAGTTCTGTATAAATTGGTACTTCACTCCTATAGTAAAAATAGGACTTGGCACACGTGGCACTTTTTTGCCTTCAAGATTAGGATCGGGATTATCTAAAATTTCAGTATCAATTAAAGATAGGTTTCCATAAATTTCTAGTGACTCTAAAGGATATAACTCTAAAGTTGCCTCCAGACCTTTGCGTCTGGTTTTACCAACGTTTTGATAAATGCCAGACCCAGGAGGATTTTCTTGTATTTCATTGGTAGTATCTAATATGTAGAGAGCTAGATCGAAAAATAAATGTTTATTAGGAGTAAAAGTAAATCCTATTTCATACTGTTCTACTTTTACCGGATCAACATTGATATTGGGATCGTACTTAGCCTCCCCTTTGGGCAAGGCAAAACCTTGAGAATAACTTGCTCTAAAATCTAAAGGATCAAGAATCTGTGAACGAAAACCTATTTTAGGGCTAAAGACATCAAAGTCATTCATATCATGACGAAATCCCGAAGTACCTGGGTCTCGGTTTTCATACTCGCCACCAAAAGTATCGTAACGTATTCCGAGTTCTGGTCTAAAATAACGCGAAATTTTCAAGTTAGCCTGCGCAAAAACAGAAAAGGTTTTTATTATAAAAGTCCTATCTTGGGTTTGAGTAATTCTTACACGATTAGAAGTATCCCAGCGCTTCCAATCAGTATTTTCATAATAAAACTCAGAACCTATAACGCCGGTCACAGGATATGACTTAAGAAGAGACTCAAAGTTTAGGCTTCCACCGGTTCCGTAAACATGCCGAAAGTAATTTCTTTCTGTTTGCCCTCCTGGATCATAACCAAATTTGGCAAAACGAGTAAAATCTTGCTGGGTGGCATAAACCCAGTAAAGAAGGCGAACATTATCTTTTAGATTGTAGCCTAAGTCTATACGCTGTGAATAGAATTCTTTATTGCCTCCGTCATTTTCAGCATTAACAGCCTGATGTTTAGAGGCTTCACGATCAAGAAACTGATATTCTGGAAGATAACCAGGAGCATTCCAGTCAGAAGCATGAAATCTTAAACTTAAACCAGCATCTAGCTTATCACTAAATTTATAACCAAATCGAGAGACAAAATTACCTTTAATCCATTCTGAATTATCCTGATAACCATCAGTTTTATAAAACTGAAAAGCCATATTAGTCTGTATTGAGTCAAGAATTTTAAAACCTAAAGCAGACTCTACGTCTAAAGTATCAAAAGAACCATAATTTGCCTTAATTTTTTTATATTCTCCCCCCTTCTTAGTTATAAATGAAATGGCACCAGCTCTGGCAAAATTACCAAAAAGAGGAGAAATAGGTCCCTTATAAACTTCAACTTTCTCTAACTCTAAGGGAATAATAACGTTCATATCTGCATAACCATCGGCATGAGATTCACCTTCATTTAAAGGAATACCATCAACATATATAGCAATATCTCCACCATGAGCACCACTTCTAAAGCCTCGCATCATTATAGCATTGGCAACACCACCCTGATTATAGTTTATAATCTCGATTCCCGGCACTTGTTCTAATAGTTCATCAGTACGTTGTATAATCTGCTTTTCAATATCGCCTTCTTTAATAACATTTACTGTTCCAGGGATAGATTGCGTTGAAATAGCTTCTCCTTTAACAAGGATATCTCCTAAATCTACCGAAGAAGAATCATCACCACTTTCTGCAAAAACCACAGCAAAACCAGATAAAACAAAAAAGATTAACAAACATAAAACAGACCTTAGCTTACCAAAACTCATGTTCCCCCCTCCTTTTCGGACTTATTATTTAAAACAGGAAAACTAATGTTCCCAAAAATTCCTTAGGCCACTCCCTACTTTTCACCTCCCTTTTAAAATTAAGCGAGTTTTGTAGCATTTTTTTAATTTTTTTGCAACTATATCAACAAAAATTTTTGTAAAATAGCAAGACATCATCCTTAGAATTAAATGAGTACTGATTAACGGGAGCATGCTTTATCCGACAGGGTGTCATCGCGAGACGACGTAGTGGCCGTGGCAAGATCATGGGATTGCTTCGCTTCGCTCGCAATGATACTGTTCAAGTGTCGCCTGTTTTACGCTCTTAGTGATAAAATGAGATCTTTGGAAAGCTCCTTTCCTTAAGGTCAGTTCTGAAATCCGTTCACATTTTCGTTCTGGAAAAAAAGAGAGATCTCTTAGGGTTGTGTGCAACGCTAATCCCGGTAATTTTGCAAAGTTTTTAAGCCCGAGTTTGACAGTTAATAGGTAAAATTTGCCCTTCTCGAAAAGAACTTCCCTTTATTTTCAAGGGTTTCAGAGGATGGAGGGTGTTTATTTTCTAAAAATACATAGATACACGATTTAGAAAAAACTCTTGACAAATATAATTTTCTGTGCCGATGATGATAGCATCATGTACATCCGCACCACCGCCAGAAAAAACAAAGATGGCTCCCGCGTCGAATACCTACAACTCGCCCATAACTACTGGGACCCTGTAAAAAAACGCCCTCGCCCCAAGGTCATTGCCAACCTCGGCCGCAAAGACCGCCTGGATCTTGATCGTATCCGTGACATGATCCGGGCGCTTTCAAAACTTCTTCCTGCCAATGAAGCCGCAGAAATAACAGCTATGATTGAGGCCTCAGGTCTTCCCTTTAAGGTCAATTGGGCCAAGTCTGCAGGTGGAATTTATTTTCTTCGCAAGCTCTGGAACTCCTTCGGGCTTAAGGAATTTTTCGAGAAGAAGCTTAAAGAGAGGCGTTTTGAGATACCGGTGGAGGTGGCCATCTTTGCGATGGTAGCCGGAAGGGCGCTTGCGCCAGACTCAAAGCTTTCCACCTACCAGTGGATCAAGGAGGAGGTTTACTTTACTGAGGGGCAAGGGCTTGAGCTTCATCATTTTTACCGGGCCATGGATTTTCTAGTAGAGGTGGGAGAAGGGCTTGAGAAGGAGATTTTCAAGCGAGTGGCCAATTTATTTAACCTGAGGGTGGATTTGATCTTTTTTGACACCACAAGTGTGTATTTTGAGACGGAAGTAGAAGATAGCTTAAGGAAGCGAGGGTATTCACGGGACAGGAGGCCTGATTTACCGCAGGTGGTAGTTGGGCTGGCGGTGACGCGAGAGGGGATACCGGTAAAGGCGTGGGTATTTCCAGGGGACACGCCGGATGTGAAGGCGGCCTTTCGGGTGCAGGAGGAGCTGAGATCATTTTCGGTAGGGCGGATCATATGGGTTTGCGACCGAGGGATGGTAAGCGAGGAGACGAGGGTGGTGTTTCAGAGGGCAGGAGGGGGCTACATTTTAGGGGAGCGTCTTCGAAGCGGCTCAGAGATGGTAGAGGAGGTTTTGGCTACGGGAGGACGCTACCGTGAGGTCAGGGACAATCTTTGGGTGAAAGAGGTTCGTGTGAAGCGCGGGACCAAGGAGCGCAGGTATGTACTGGTTTACAATCCTGAACGGGCAGCAAGGGACAAAGCCATAAGAGAAGAGATTTTAAAGGCTCTTGAGCAAGAGATTGAAAGGATCAAGGGGCTTTCAGGTTTACGGAGGCAGAGGGCGGAATGCCGGCTGAGGAGAAGTCCGGTCTTGAGGAGATTTTTGGCGGCGGATTCTTTGAAGATAGAGCGGGAGAAGGTAAAGCGAGAGGAGCGTCTTGACGGGAAATATCTTCTTTCGACTACGGAGGAAGATCTTTCGGCGGAGGAAGTGGCCCTTAGTTACCGGAACCTGCAGGAGGTGGAGAGAGCTTTTCGGGAGCTTAAGCACCGTTTTGATATAAGGCCGATGTATCATCGATTAGAGGAGAGGATCAGGGGGCACGTGATGCTTTGCTGGTTGGCGCTGCTTATGGGAAGGCTAGTGGAGCTTAAGGTTGGGGAGAGTTTTTCGCGGATTAGGCGGAAGCTCGGGCGGATTTGCGTGGTGGAGCTTGAGTACACGAGAGAAGACCAAAAGGAGAAGGTCTACAGGTGGACGGAGATAGAACCCCGGGGCAAAGGGATTTTCAAGAAGTTAGGGGTACCCCTTCCTCAGGCCTACGAGTTTAAATTTTCCGCGAGATCTAAGTAATTCAAAGAGCTGGTCAAACGAGAAGTATAGCTCTAGTACTCACGCCTGATTTTGGGCGATGTCCGCAAAAGCTTTATTATCAATAGATACAGCCTTTTCGTGTATCCATGAACTGTCAAACTCAGG